>NZ_JASKYR010001122.1:0-2339 GCF_041028215.1 Streptomyces flavofungini | reverse complement strand
GCCGTGCGGTTCGGGGCGGACCGTCTACGCCTTGGGCTCGGCCTCGGCTTTCGACTTGGCCTTGGCCTTGGGCTCGGCCTCGGCTTTCGACTTGGCCTTGGCCTTGGGCTCGGCCTCGGCTTTCGACTTGGCCTTGGCCTTGGGCTCCGCCTACGCTTTCGACTCCGCCTCGGCCTTGGGCTACGCCTTCGACTCGGCCTCGGCCTTGGGATCCGCCTCCGTCATCGGCTTTGCCCCCGTCATGGGCTCCGCCTCCGTCATTGGCTTTGCCTCGGTCTTGGTTTCTGTCGTGGCCTTGGGGTTCGGCTTCGGCTCCGTGTGGTCTCCGGTGCCCGGCGGCGTGGCCTCGGCCTCGGTCTTCGGGACGGGCTCCGTCTGTGCGCTCGCGGGCGGTGCCGCCTCTGTCTCTACCCCGGTGGACGCGGACGTCTGCCTCTTCGGCTTCGACTTCGATGTGGCCTTCGCCGCCGCCTTCGCCGCTGCCCTTGCCTGGGTGTCGGCCTTCGCCCTGGCCTTGGCCTGTGCTCTGGCCGTGGCGGCCGACTCGGCCTCTGCTCGGGCTTCTGCCCTGGCCAGGGACTTGGCGATGGACTTCGCGATCTTGTCCGCGTCCAGGGCCAGTTCGCGGAGCATGCCACTGATGGGGTTGGTGAAACCGGTGAAATAGAGGCCCGGCGCCTGGCGGGGGCTGCGGCGGCCGTGGGTGGTGGGGCGGCCGCGTTCGTCGAGGGCGACGTGGGCGCCGACCAGGTCTTCGAGGGCGCGACGGTAACCCGTGGCCGCGATCACGACGTCCGGGGCGATCACGCTGCCGTCCGTGAGGGCGACCTTGCCGTCCTCGAAGGACCGTACGGCGGCGACGGGCTCGACCAGGCCCTTGCGCACGGCGTCGATGAGGCCGACGTCCTGCACCGGTATCGCACCCTGCCTGGCGCGCGAGTACAGGCCGGTGTCGGGGCGCGGCAGCCCCCGCGAGGACAGGTCGGGGACGCCGATCCGGGCCATCGGCACGGCGAGCCGGTCGACGAGGGCGACCGGCAGCCTGCGGCACATGATGCCGGTGAGCTGCGCGGGCCACCCGGCGGTGGAGCGGCGCACGATGTGCGGGATGGTGCGTACCGCGAGGCGGACCCGCGCGGCGCCGCCCTCGACGAGGTCGACGGCTATCTCGGCGCCGGTGTTGCCGACGCCGACGACGAGGACGTCCTTGCCCGCGTAGGGGGCGGGGTTGCGGTAGTCGCCCGCGTGCAGGAGTTCGCCGGTGTACGTGTCGCGGCCGGGCCAGTCGGGGACGCGGGGAGTGTGGTTGTAACCGGTGGCGACGACCACCGCGCTGCCGGTCAGCTCCCGCCCGCCGGTCGCGCGCAGCAGCCAGCCCGTGCCGTCGGGGGTGCGCTCAAGGCCGGTGGCCTCGACCCCGGTGACGACGTCGAGGCGGTGGTGCTCGGCGTACTTCTCCAGGTAGCGGACCACGTTGTCGCGGGAGACCCAGCGTCCGAACGAGCGCGGGATCGGCAGTCCGGGCAGGGCGGAGAGCCGCCGCGTGGTGTGCAGCCGCAGCCGGTCGTAGTGGCCGCGCCAGGAGGCGCCGACGTGCCCGGACTTCTCGAGGACGACCGTACGGACGCCCCGGGCGCCCAGGGCCGCCGCCGTGGCGAGGCCTCCGGGGCCGCCGCCGATGACATACACCGGACGGTCCGCCGGGCGATCCACCGGACGGTCCGCCGGACGGTCCGCCGGGCGGTCCGACGGGTGTTCCACCGGGTGGTCCTGACGGGCGGCTGGCGGGGTTGTCGAGTCGGCCATGACTGGAGAGTAATCGCGTGACTACTTGATGGGTATCGGTCAAGTCCGGAACCGGTTGCGAATTGATCACGGCTGTACAGGGCGTACGCCTCTTGCGCACCGGAGCCCGTTCACGTTCAACTGACGTACCGTCAGAAATGCAGAACGCGCCGTCGAAGTGGGAGATGCCTCCGCATGGACTCGTTGGACACGATCCGGCGCACCGGTGCCGAACGGCTCGCCGCGCTCCGTACAAGCGTTGGCCTGTGCGGGTCGGCGGGCCGGCGGTGCGACGGCAAAAACGGCTGGTTCGAGCGGGGTACGGTGATCGCGTGATGGCCGGTGACCCGCGTACCGCCCCGCGCTTCGACCTCCCGGAGCCCGACGCCCTCACCCGCCCCTACTGGGACGCGGCGGCCGGGGGAGTGCTCCTGATCCGCCGCTGCGGAGGATGCGGCGCGGCGCACCACTATCCGCGCGAGTTCTGCCCACGCTGCTGGAGCGAGGACGTCACCTGGGAGCGGGCGAGCGGCCGGGCCGAGCTGTACACGTGG
>NZ_JASKYR010001121.1:0-1550 GCF_041028215.1 Streptomyces flavofungini | reverse complement strand
CCTTCGGCCCCGCCGAGAACCTCGTCTACGAGGAGACGGCGCGCCCCGAACCCGCCCCGGGCCAGGTCCGCGTCACCGTGGCCGCCGCCGGCGTGCACCTCCTGGACACCGCGATCCGCGAGGGCATGCAGGGGCCGCTCCCCGAACTGCCCTCCTTGCCGACGATTCCCGGCCGTGAGGTGGCGGGCACCGTAGCGGCCCTGGGCGAGGGCGTCGACCCGTCCTGGCTCGGCAAGCGCGTCGTCGCCCACCTCGGCTTCGCCCCCGGCGGCTACGCCGAAGAGGCCGTCACCGAAGCCTCCCGCCTCCACGAACTCCCCGCCGACCTGGACTTCGCCGAAGCCGTCGCCCTGATCGGCACGGGCCGTACGACGATGGGGATACTCCAGTTCGCGGAGCCGACCGCCGACTCCGTAGTCATCGTCCCCGCCGCGGCGGGCGGCATCGGCACGCTCCTCACCCAGTACGCCAAGCACCGCGGCGCCACGGTCATCGGCCTCGCGGGCGGCCCCGAAAAAACGGCCCATGCGCGCGCGTACGGCGCCGACCTGGCCGTGGACTACCTGAACCCCGCCTGGCCCGACGAAGTACGCACGTACCTGAAGGAGGAGCTCGACGGCCGCTCCGCCACCGTCGTCTTCGACGGCGTGGGCGGCGACGCGGGCCTGGCGGCGGTGGATCTGCTCGGGCCCGGCGGTACGCACATCGTCTTCGGCTGGTCCGGCAAGGGGCCGCACGACGGCGAACCGCTCACCTTCACCGAGGACGAGCTGGCCGCGCGCGGCATCACCCAGGTCAATGTCCTCGGCCCCGCCATGATGCGCAGGGCGGGCGGTGACGACCCCGTGCGCACCCTGGAGCTCGCCGCCCTCGCCGAGGCCGCCACGGGTCACTTCACCCCGGCCGTGCGGCGCTACCCCCTGGCGGAGGCCGCGGCGGCCCACCGTGCCCTTGAGTCGCGCGGCACGACGGGCAAGGTGGTCCTGATCCCCTAGCCCATAATCCGGATGCTCGCACCGCAGCCGGGAACTACCGTCCGTTATATGGATATGGAACCCGTCGAGATCCCCGCGAGGCCCCCCGTCCGGTTCCGGGAGATTCCCGAGGCCGGGATCGACCGGGCCCTGTCCCTGGCGTACCTCGTCTTCCACGAGAGCCCGGAGGACGAGAAGCGCAAGCACCACCACGACCTGCTGCTCGGCTGCACGCGCGTGGGGGCGTACGACGGGGACGAACTGGTCGGATTCCTCGCGGCGTTCCCCTTCACCGTCTCGGTGCCCGGCGCCGACCTCCCCTGCGCGGGCCTGACGTTCGTCTCCGTCGCGCCGACGCACCGCCGCCGGGGCGTGCTGACCGGGCTGATCGCGGAGCTGTTCGCGCGCGCGGCGGCCGACGGCGCCCCGATCGCCTCCCTGTGGGCGTCGGAGGACGCGATCTACGGCAGGTTCGGCTTCGGCTCCGCCACCCATGGACACACCATCGAGATCGACTCCCGCCGCCCGCTCGCCCTGCGCATCACCCCCGACGAGCGCCCCCTGCACCTGATCGAC
>NZ_JASKYR010001120.1:0-1664 GCF_041028215.1 Streptomyces flavofungini | reverse complement strand
GTGTGAGCGGCGGGCCCGTGCCCGCGTCCGGGAACTCCACGCGCTGGAGCAGCCCCCACGTGAACTCCGCCACGCAGCGCCGACGGGTGACCTCGGCGTCCTGCGCGTTTTCCGCCCCCCTCGCGCCCGCCGTCCCCGGCGCGTCGAACGCCAGCCGCCACCGCGTCGGCGCCGTCCCCTCCATCGGCCGCGCGGGGGCGAAGGCGCGCGCCACCTCGTCGATCGTGCAGGACCACGGCGTGAGGTCGGCGACGGTACGGAGCCGGGGCCCCGGGGTGCCGGGCGCGCGCACCAGCCCCTCGTTCCAGACCGCCCCGTTCGGCGCGAGCAGCACCTCGAAGCGCAGGTCGATCCAGAGCGGCACCGGCCAGCGCAGCGCCTCGCACTCCAGGTCGCCGATGGTGCGCCGGGTGGCCGACTCCGGAACGCCGAGGACCGAGCGGTAGCGGGAGCGGGCGCTGCGGGCGCCGCCGCGCCCCCGGGTCATCGCCTGCCAGCGGCGGTTGGCCTCGCGCATCTGAGACACGGAGACGCCGAGGCGGTGCCGCGCGCGGTCGACGAGCTCCGGGTTGTGGTCGGCCATGCGGCGCAGCAGGACGAGCTGGAAGTCCAGCGGCGTGAAGGGCTCGGGCGGCGGGGTGCTGGGGGACCTAGCGGGCATGTGCCCCATCGTCGCGCACCGCGGGGCTTCCCGGGCTGCGTCCCTCGGGGAGGAACAGGACGGAGTTGACGTAGCGGGGGCGGCGCGGCGTCAGGACCCGGCGCAGCAGGCCCTGGGACACCACGTGCGCCGCGCCCGACTGGTGGGCCTCCAGGTCGAAGGTGGCGAGCGGCAGCCAGGTGTCGTGCGGCAGGACCCAGCCCCGGTAGCCGTACTCGCGGGTGAGCAGCTCCACGATCGGGCCGATCGGCTGGATGCGGGCCTCCAGCTCGATGAAGAGCGCGGGACGGTCCCTGGCGATCAGCTCGCGGGCGCCGCGCAGCACCGGCAGCTCGTTGCCGTCCACGTCGATCTTGACGAAGTGCACGTCCCGCAGCCCGAGCCCGTCGAGCGTGAGGCAGGGCACGTCGAGCGCGCGGGCGTGGATGTCCCTGCGGATCAGGGAGGACACGCCCCGCTCGCCGTGGTCGCCGGGCGGCAGCCAGAGCCGGGCCGTGCCGGGCCGGTCGGTGGCCGCCGCCTGGACCACGCGGACGTTGCGCGGGGTGCTCGCGGCGAGCAGCCGGGCCAGCCGCGGCACCGGCTCCACGGTCACCACACGCCGCGCCCGCGAGGCGAGGCGGCGCGACCACGGCCCGTACCAGCCGCCGACGTCCACGGCCGTGGCGCAGTCCGGCGGGCAGAGGTCGCCGAGGCGGGCCAGCTCGGGCTCGAAGCGCGGATAGACCAGCCGGGCCAGCGCGGCGATGAGCCGGTCGGGCACGACGGGCGCCAGGCGGGCGGCCAGCGTCATGAGCCGGACATCCGCTTGAGGAGCTGCTCGTGCTCGTCCTCGGGGACCTGCTCGCCGGAGGAGGGCAGGAGCTGCGGGATGCCGTCGATCACCGGGTACCTGCGGCGCAGGCGCGGGTTGTAGAGCGCCTCCTGCGGAACCAGCGGCGCCTCGGGGGCGAGCAGGTGCAGCGGGCCCTTGTCCAGCGGGCAGGCGAGAATCCTCAGCAGC
>NZ_JASKYR010000112.1:0-14359 GCF_041028215.1 Streptomyces flavofungini | reverse complement strand
GTCATGAGCGGTGTGCACGACGGGCACGCGCACCCCATGGACGCCGCGCGGCGCTCGCTGTCCCCCTCGCTCGGCGGGGCCGAGCAGACCGTCGCCGATCTGCACCAGACGCTGACCGGGTTCCTGAAGGACTCCGCCGACCAGGAGCCCGACGGATGGCTGGTCGTGGAGGACTGGAATCCGGTGGGGCTGCTGCCGCGCGGCACCGCGCCGCACCACTCGATGCTCGACGCGCTGCCGACCCGCCGCCCCGTCGTCCTGCGCGGCGGCGACGGCCACAACCTGTGGGCCAACGGGCGCGCCCTGGAGATCGCCGGAATCACGGCGTCGACGCCCGACCCGGTCGGCGGCAGGATCGTGAAGGGCCCGGACGGCAAGCCGACCGGCGTGCTCAAGGACGACGCCCAGCCGCTCGTCTCGCGGCACATCCCCGAGCCCGACGCCACCCGGCTGGCCGATGCCGCCGCGAAAATCCTCGCCGAGGCCGCCGCGTCCGGGATCACCACGTTCATGGAGGCCGTGGTGGGCCGGGACGAGCTGAAGGTGTATCAGGGCCTCGCCGCGTCGGGGCGCCTGCTCCAGCGCGTCGTGCCCGCCCTGCGCGTCGAGACCGGGCTGACCGATGACCCCGCGGCGGCCCTGGCGTACGCCAAGGAGCTGCGGGCCGACTTCGCGGGCGTGCGCGGGCTGCGCTTCGGCACGGTCAAGGTCTTCCTCGACGGGGTCATCGAGTACCCGGCGCAGACCGCGGCGCTCCTCGATCCGTACCTGGACGGGGAGGGACGCCCCACCGGCCACCGCGGCGACCTGTACGTCTCGGCCGCCGACTACGGACGGCTCAGCGCCGCCTTCAACGCCGAGGGCTGGCAGATGCACGCCCACGCCATCGGCGACCGCGCGGTGCGCACCTCCCTGGACGGCTACGCGTACGCGCTGCGCGCCACCGGACGCCGCGACGTCCGCAACACCACCGCGCACCTCCAGCTGGTCGACCCGGCGGACCTGCCCCGCTTCGCCGCGCTCGGCGTCACCGCCTGCATGCAGCTCCAGTGGGCCACCCGCAACATCTGGACCATGGACGCCCTGCTGCCCTACATCGGGGCCGCGCGCCACCGTTCGCTGTACCCGGCGCGCGGTCTCGAAAGGCGGCGTGCGCCGCTCGCGGGTGGCTCGGACTGGCCGGTCGACCCTCTCCAGGTCTGGAACCAGATCCGTACGGCAGTCGACCGCGAGGGCACGGACGGGAAAGGGGACCTCTACCGGGAGAAGGAAGGTCTCAGCCGCACGTCATCCCTGCTCATGCACACCTTGGGCACCGCGCGCCAACTCCGCTCGGAGCAGCTGACCGGCACCGTCGAGAGGGGAAAAGCGGCCGATCTCATTCTGCTCGACCGCGATGTGACGCGGTGTCCGGTGGCCGATATCAGCTCTGTCGACGTGCGCCTGACGCTTGTCGGAGGCAAAGTGGTGCATGACGCGCAGTCGTCGGCAGGACGCGCGGCCGCCGCCCGGGTGACGCGGGCGGCGGCGGGGCCCCGGCCCACGGCGTGGGCGTCGGTGCACGGCGGACGGCACGCGTCGTGCGGCTGCGGATGACGCTCCGGCGCGGGTCGCCCGGGCCGCCGCCGCATGCTTGCCGGTCGCTGTCGGCCGCTCTCGGCCGCTGCCGGTCGCTGTCGGCCGGGCGTCACGGGACGGCCCTGGCGCCCGAATTGGCCCACCCGGGGCGGACTTGGCGGACTTTACCCATTTGGCTCACCCCAGCGGATGCGTCATCTCATATCTGAGATAACCTGCTGCACATGGCAGACGACTACCTCGTACGCATCGGCAAGCTCATCCGCGACGCCCGCCAGCACCGGGGCTGGACGCAGACACAGCTCGCCGACGCGCTCTCCACCAGCCAGAGCGCGGTGAACCGCATCGAGCGCGGCAACCAGAACATCAGCCTTGAGATGATCGCCCGTATCGGCGAGGCGCTCGACAGCGAAATCGTGTCGCTCGGCTATGCCGGGCCGATGCATCTGCGCGTGGTCGGCGGACGCCGGCTCTCCGGCTCCATCGACGTCAAGACGAGCAAGAACGCGTGCGTGGCGCTGCTCTGTGCCTCCCTGCTCAACAAGGGCCGCACGGTGCTGCGCCGCGTCGCCCGCATCGAGGAGGTGTACCGGCTCCTGGAGGTGCTCAACTCCATCGGCGTGCGCACCCGTTGGATCAACGACGGCGTCGACCTGGAGATCGTGCCGCCCGCGAAGCTGGAGATGGACGCCATCGACGCGGACGCGGCGCGCCGCACCCGCTCGATCATCATGTTCCTCGGCCCGCTGCTGCACCGCATGGACCGCTTCAAGCTGCCGTACGCGGGCGGCTGCGACCTGGGCACCCGCACGATCGAGCCGCACATGATCGCGCTGCGCAGGTTCGGCCTGGACATCGCGGCCACCGAGGGGCTCTATCACGCCGAGGTGGCGCGCAACGTGGTCCCCGACCGCCCCATCGTCCTCACCGAACGCGGGGACACTGTCACGGAGAACGCGCTGCTCGCCGCCGCCCGCAGCGACGGCACCACGGTCATCCGCAACGCCTCGTCGAACTACATGGTCCAGGACCTGTGCTTCTTCCTGGAGGCGCTGGGCGTACGGGTCGAGGGCATCGGCACCACGACCCTGACCGTGCACGGCGTCCCGAACATCGACGCCGACGTGGACTACTCCCCCTCCGAGGACCCGGTCGAGGCGATGAGCCTGCTGGCCGCCGCCGTGGTGACGGAGTCGCAGCTCACGGTCCGCCGGGTGCCGATCGAGTTCCTGGAGATCGAGCTCGCGGTCCTTGAGGAGATGGGCCTCGACCACGACCGCACGGCGGAGTACTTCGCCGACAACGGCCGTACGCGCCTTATCGACCTCACGGTCCGGCCCTCCAAGCTGGAGGCGCCGATCGACAAGATCCACCCGATGCCGTTCCCGGGCCTGAACATCGACAACGTCCCGTTCTTCGCGGCCATCGCGGCGGCGGCGCAGGGCAAGACCCTGATCCACGACTGGGTCTACGACAACCGGGCGATCTACCTCACCGACCTCAACCGCCTCGGCGGCCACCTCCAGCTCCTGGACCCCCACCGCGTCCTGGTCGAGGGCCCCACCCGCTGGCGCGCCGCCGAGATGATGTGCCCCCCGGCCCTGCGCCCCGCCGTGGTCGTCCTCCTGGCGATGATGGCGGCCGAGGGCACCTCGGTCCTCCGCAACGTCTACGTCATCAACCGCGGCTACGAGGATCTGGCGGAGCGCCTGAACTCGGTGGGGGCGCAGATCGAGACGTTCCGGGACATCTGAGCCCCTGCTGCCCCCTCCCGACCCGCGTTGACGTGGTCCAGGAGGGGGCGGGCAGTGTCCCGCCGGAGCTTGTCGCCTCAGGACTCCTTCAGGGCCACGGCCAGGCCCTGTAGCTCCTCCAGCACGGACACGCTCCGGAGGATGGCCTGAAGGGAGCCGGTGATGCGCCGGGCGGGTCGGCGGAGTTGTCGGCTGGAGGCGCCGAGCATGTTGATCACGGCGGTCACCTCCTGGAAGGTGCCTGCTGCGGACTGCACCTCCCAGGGGGCCGAGGCGACCTGTTCCAGCACGCTCTCCGCGCCTTCCGGCCACTCCGAGCGAGGTGTGCCGCCCGCCCATTCCAGGAAGGCCCTGAACGCGTCGACGCTGGCCCCCATCCGCGCCGCGAAGCGCTCGGCCGCCGCCTCTAAGTCGTCGGTCGGCCCGTCGATGGCTTTGGCCAGGCGGTTCACCACGGCCATCTTCGTGTTCATCGAAGCCCCGGGATGGCTGGCACGGGTCATGTCCTCCGCGATCAGTTCCATCATTTCTCCGAGGTCCGTCATGGCGGACTCCACGTCGGCCATGTCCTCGGAGAGGGCGTCCAGTTGGGCCTCTGCCTCGACGACCAGATCGAACAGGCCGGGGACGGCCTCATCGTCTGCGGTGACCGGCTGGGCTCCGGGCCGGGACGCGGGCTCCTCCGGCGATGACGGGGACCCGCGCCCGCACAGCGCCTCCGCCAGTACACCCGTCAACTGCCGCCGGGCCGCCGCGGTGTCGGCGGTGGGCGACGGGAACAGCAGGCGGAACGTCGCCATGCCCTGGCGCAGGACACGGCCGGTCTTCTCGGTGACGTGGACGGTGCTCCGGCCGAGGGCGTGTCGCATGCCGAGCCCGAAGGACAGCTCCGCGTCGGACTCGCCGAGGTCCGCGACGACGACGTCCACTTCCGTGAGGATGTGCAACAGCTGCTCCAGGGGCAAGCCGGCCTCTGTCAGCCTGTCGGCACGCAGGAAGTCGAGACCGAGCTGTTCGCACGCGGGCCGCACCACATCCTCGTAGAGGACGGTGGACCGGTGCCGTTCCTCCGACGGGCCCTGGCCGACGGGAGGGGTGGTCGTGCCGCAGATGGCGAGGCAGGTGGGCATGGCGGGGCTCCTTCAGAGAGGTGCTGGGAAGAGGCCCTGTCGGCGACCTGGCGCCCGACAGGGCAAGGGGACGTCACGGGGACGTCAGTCGAAGAGGGTGAGCGCCACTCCGTCGGCGACCTCGTCGGCGAAGACCGGGCGCTCCTCGATGCCCAGTGCGCCCAGCAGGTCCACGGTGAGCACCCGGTGGCGTCGGCCGACCCGGACCGTGGGGCAGGGGAAGGCGTCCGCGGCCACGAGCCGGTAGGCGGTGTGCAGGCACATGCCGAACGCCCTGGCAGCCGTCCGCAGATCGACGCTGACCGGAAGGTCGAAGATTTCGCGGAAGGTGAGCGGTGGATCGACGCGGTCGGTCATCCGCCCCTCCGCACGCGCCGCAGGGAGATCGCGGCGACCTGGCGGCCCCGGCCCGAATACCCGACGCTCGTGGCCGTACCGGCCATGCCCCAGGCGTTGGCCAGCGCGCCGAGCCGCACCCCTTCGACTCGCTGGGCGGGGACCGAGATCCGCATCGTGGCCGAGAGCCCTGCGCGGCGCGGGACGGGGTCGTAGTCCGCCTGCCAGTACCCTTCCGCGCCCGTGGCGATGACGGCGCCGCCCGCGGTCTCCACGTCCTCCACGCTCGTCTCCGGACGCAGCTTGCGCCATACGTTCCACGCACGCGTACAGGTGGCGCCCAGCACCGCCCGGCCGGGGTCGAGGACATGTGCCCCGACGTCCGCCAGCGCTTCGAGGTAGCAGGTGACGAGCTCGGCCTCGACGTCCGCGCGGTCGACGCGGCAGCACCAGGCGATCTTGTACGCGGTCCTGCGAAGCCCCGGGATGCCCAGCCACACGACCGCCGTCGGCCAGCCGGACCCTTCGGTCCTCTCCTGGAACCGCTCCGCGATCTGGTGCCACAGCGCGGCGCCTGCCGCCGGGCACGCGGAACGGTCGTACAGCAGTTGACGGGCCGCCATCAGCGTCAGAGGCACGCCATCCCGCTCCGACCCGTCGAAGTGACGTAAGCGGGGCGTCGGATCGAGGCCCGTACATCGGCGCTCGACGGCAGCGAAGATGCCGGGGTGAGGGGGAAGGGACATCGGGTCTCCAGGTCAATCGGTGTTCTGGGCGGGAGTGTTGCCGCGCCATGCGGCCAGTGCCCGGGCGGCCGGCGCCTTACCGGGCATCGCCTCCGGGCCCCTCTCGACGGCCAGGAGCCAGCGGAGGAACCCGGGCTCCCGGGCGTCCACCAGGCCATCGAGCAGTGCGTTCAGCGCGCGGGCCCGGTGTTCGGTGGCGGCCGCCTCGGAGCACCAGACGAGCAAGGTGTCCCGCATGTTCACGAAGGCCGCTGACTCGTTCAGGGCGTGCCCCGCCAGCTGGACCGTGTTCGAGGCCAACTCGGGTTCGCCACGCAGGCATGCGCTCCACCATCCGAGGTCTTTGCTCAGCATCACGTGAAAGGTGAGGGCTGCCAGCAGACCGGGGACGCCGTCGGACTCCGCCCAGGCGCACATGTGGCACAGGACGGTCGCCCTCGCCGCGGAGTCGCCTGCTTCGAACCGCTGCACCAGCGCTGCCGCGATGATGGTGATGACGGACAGGTCGCCCGTGGCCTCGGCCGGTGTCTCCATGAGCCGCCTCAGCAGCCGCAGGGCCTGCTCCTCCGTGACCCCGCCGCGATACGCGTGGCAGGCGTGCGCCACCGCCTTCCGCAGCGGCGTCTCGGATGCGGCGCTCCATTGACCGAGCAGGTCGGCCGCCGTCCGGGCCGCCGCCGGGTCCAGGGCAGCCGTTCCCAGGCACCATGCGGCCACCTCGGGGGCCGGTGGCGCGGGGGCCGACGCCACATCGCGCAGCAGTTCCATGGACCGGCCACCCGTCGCCACGGCGACGGCGGCGAGCGCCCGCCCGGCCCGTTCGATCTGGTCCGCTTCCTGGCCGGGCCCGGCGAGCCACTGGTGCAGCAGTGGCACGAGGTCCGGGTGATCCCGGCAGATGATCTCCCACACGGCCTCACTCATCGCGGGCCAGTAGAAGGACACCGAGTCCGTGGCCTCCTTTCCGGCCCGCCGCACGCCGTGCGCGCCCAGGAGCCGCAGGGACCCGGAGGAGGACGGCCGCCGGGTGCCGCCGGTCGAGTGGCCGTGTGGACCTGCCTCGACGGGGCCACGCCCTTCCCGTCCCGTCAGCCGCAGGAACTCCGCGGCCCGCTCCGTGATCACGCCGCGGTGCAGTCCTCCGTAGACACTGAGGGACAGCAGCTCGGCGAGCAGGGCGGGGTCCCGCTGGGCCCGGGCGACGGCCGCGGAGCCCTCGGCCCGTGCCAGGTGACGCAGGACCTCGGCGCCGGAGGCTCCGTCCCCGACGCCCAGCCGAAGCACGGCTCGCGCCGCCTGTGCCGCGTGCCGGGGCGGAAGTCCCGGTGGCAACAGCTCATCGAGCTGACCGGGCTCCAGGGCACGCAGCCACCGGTCGTACGCCTCCTCGGGGCCGCCGTCCGCGAGGTGGGTGGCGAAGACCTCGCGTGGGTCCGGCGGGTGGTGGCGCATCACCGGCATACCCAGGTGGTCCTCCAGGATGCCTGCGAGGCCGGGTGCGTCCGCCAGGACGATGACCATGCGCGCCTCCGCCTCGGCGAGACGCGCCTCCAGCCGGGACAGATCCCACGCCCGGAGCGCGAACGGGTCCGGGGGCTCCATCACCAGGTACCCGTGCACACCCTGGGGGCGCGGCCCCCACCGGGAGAGGTTGACGTCCCCGTCCACCTGGACGAGCACGGGCTCCTCGCTGCCCTGCGCCAGCAGGTTGAGGGCGTGTGTCTCCCGCCCGGTGCCCGGCTCTCCGAGGAGCACCGCGATTCCGGATCCGACCGCGGTGAGCGCCTCCTTGAAGCACGGCGGCGGCACGAAGCGCCGTCTCGCCGTATGGAGGTACGTGGCTCGCACGGGGCCCTGCCGCATCGGCGCCGCGACCGCGCCGCCCTCCGTGGAGGAGAGGACGGTGTGCCGTTGGCCGCCTGTCACCAGACCCGTGTTGACGGTGCCGTGCGGAGCCACGACCACCATCTTCTGGTCGGCCAGGGCCGCCACGACGGCCTCCAGGTCCGCGGCCCGGGGCGACTCAGAGGCCACTGTCGCCACCGTTGACCCCACCGTTGACCCCACCGTCGACCCCGCTGTCGGCCTGGCCGGAGAACTCGATGGCGGTGACGTGCTGGCCGCCGTGGACGATTCCGGTGTTGATGATGCCGCGTTCGGCGTTCAGGGTCAGCGTGGGAGAAACCCCGGCCTCAGGGTCGGCATCCGGAACCGCACCGCGCGAAGCCCCGGCCTCGGCCTTGCCCTCGACCCCGGCCTCGGCGGTCATCTGCGGCCGCGGGAACGCAATTACGTTGTCCGAACGAATTTCTTCTGCTGGCATGTCATCCCTTACCACTCCGAACGCCTGGGCCAGCCAGACGCACCTCCTGGACACCTCGATATTCCCGTGCCGCCTTTCGCCGGTCCGTTCCGCAGGCCCATAAACGTGGTGACCGCGGTCACATTCAGTGGCCCGCGAATGAGAAAAACAAAGGGGCGAGCACACCACCCGAAGGCAGTGCGCTCGCCCATTCTTTCGATTACCGAATATCTCCTCGGCGAGTTTGTGCATCAACCAATGCGAGGAAATGCCTTACCGGTTCCGCCTGTCCGCCGGGGCCACGCGTTGCCCACCGTGGAGGGTGCCGGTGTTGATGTTGCCGTTGGGTGCGCTGTTCCTGATCCGCGGACCCTGTGTGTCCTCGCGGTCGAGCGGGTGCGTGGTCTCCCGTGCCGGCTCCTGGGCGGCGGCGGTGCCCGAGGGCTCTTCGTACAGGCGCCCCGACGGCTGTGGCACGTAGAGCCAGGCCCGCTGGGAGAACGGTTTGCCCTCGACCGTCGCCGCCACTTCCACGAAGTGGTCGGGGTGGCGCCCGGTGTACCCACTGGCGACCGCGTCCTCGTAGCAGCGGTCGGAGAGGATGGCCGCGACGTGGGTGACGTTCTCCTTGTGCGCCGCGAGCACGGCCTTGACGGGGCGCGAGTCGAGGAGGCGGTGGGTGTCGTTGCGTGCCGTCCCGTTCCCGCCGAACTCGTCCCCGGTGTCGGGCAGCGGACCGACATGCAGGCTGACCCGGAACCTGAGGGGCACCGCCCCGTGGGACAGCACATTGAAGTCGGTCAGTACGTCCTGAAGCGTGAGCAGCAGCGGGTGGATGACGAAGGGCATACGGGTGGGGTCGAACCCGAAGACATATCCGTCGCCGGTCGAGGCCGGGAATGTGCGGTCGTACCAGAGGTCGCTCAGCTCCGCCTTGACCAACGCGGTCCTGATCAGCTCCGGTACGACACGGCTGACGGCCTCGTGCTCGATCGCCGGGCGGCCCGTGAAGTCCTTGGCGTCCACGGCCAGGATGCCCCGATAGGGCGGCAGCGGACGGCTGCGGGTGTAAGGGCCGGTGACCTGCTGGGGATGCCGGGGCAGTTCACTGTCGAACTCGCGCATGTCACTCCTCTGTGAAGTCCGTCCGGCCCTTGGAGGCCGGACGGGGCGGTCCGGGACGTGCGGTGGTGCCGCGCGTTCCGAGCTTCACAGCGGGTGCCGGGGCCTTCCGTGCCGCAGGACCAGATGCCGAGTGACGCGGGTCACATGTCGGTTACGCCCCGACACATGGGGCGATCGCCTCGCGCAGCCCCTCCACGCTGACCACTTCGATGCGGCTCTTCCCGGCCCGCACCCGGCCGGGTCCGAGCCGTTCCAGTGCCTTGCTGACGGCTTTGCGGCCCACGTCGATGTGCTGGGCCAGGTCTTCCCTGGTGAGGGAGAAGGAGTGCAGACCCCCGGAGATCTCGACCAGGCGCAGCAGGGTCACGGCCAGACGTTCGTGCACGGCTCCGTCATGCACCTCGGTCTGCTCCCGCAGGCGGTGGGAGGCCATCACGGCGAGCGGATAGGCGAGCCGGTGCTCCCGCACGAAGCGCCGGAACTCCTCCGCGGGAACGACAGCCGCTTTGCAATCGCTCATGGCCCACACATACGCAAGCCGCACAGCCCCGCACTGGAGTGCCATCTCGCCCAGGATTTCACCCGGCCCACGGAAGGCGAGCAACCGCTGGCGGCCGTCACGGTCCACCCTGACGACCTTCACCAAGCCGCTGACCAGCACAAGCACATGTGCCGCCCGCTCTCCCTGCCGTAGCAGCGCTCGCCCCGCCAAGTAAGTCTGCACCTGATAACGCGTCAGGTCCGCCCACTCCTCGTGCGACACGAGGTCACGCAGAGGTGCCACCGAGAGGGAGTGCTCTTCGCTCATGCGATCACGCTAGGGGTAGGGCCCGGCAAGGCGTGACGGATTCCCGTATCTCGCGTCCACGGGACGCGCAAAGAGGCCGGAACCTTTCCCTTCGGCGAGATCGAACCGGCCACCCCGCCGGGAGGCGTCCACTCACTCCAGCACCGCCACCCCGTCCAGCTCCACCAGCGCCTGTTCGTCCCAGAGGCGGACCGCGCCGATGACTGCCATCGCGGGGTAGTCGCGGCCCGCGAGACGGTGCCAGATGCGGCCGAGGGCGGCGGCGTTGGCGCGGTAGTCGGCGACGTCCGTGGCGTAGACGGTGACGCGGGCGAGGTCGGCGGGGGTGCCGCCCGCGTGGCGCAGGGCGTCGAGGAGGTTCGCCAGGGCCCGCTCGAACTGCTCGGGGAGGGTGGTCCCGGTGACCTTGCCATCGCCGTCCAGGGCGGTCTGCCCCGCGAGGAACACCAGGCGGGACCCGGTCGCGGTGACGGCGTGCGAGAAGCCGGTGGGCGGGGAGAGTTCGGCGGGGTTGACGCGGTGCAGGGGCATGGATCACGGCTCCCGGTTCGAGGTGACGGAGGGGTGTTCGGGGGTGCCTGCCCGGGCCCCGGATGACCCCCGGGCCCCGGCGGACCGGGCGGCGTTCACTGATACAGCTCCTTGGCGATGATGCCCCGCTGCACCTCACTCGCCCCCTCGTAGATCCGAGGCGCCCGCACCTCGCGGTACAGGTGCTCAAGGAGATGCCCCCGCTCCAGCGCGCGGGCACCGTGCAGTTGGACCGCCGCGTCGACCACGTACTGCGCCGTCTCCGTCGCGAGCAGCTTCGCCATCGCCGCGCGCCGCGCGATGCCCGGCGCCCCCGCGCCCCCGTGGTCGTACGCCGACGCCGCCGCATAGACCATCAGGCGCGCCGCCTCCGTCCGCAGCGCCATCTCGGCGACCTGGTGGGCGACGGACTGGAGGTCCGCCAGCTTGCCGCCGAAGGCGTCGCGCCGCGCGGTGTGCGCGAGGCTCGCGTCGAGCGCGGCGGCCGCCATGCCCACGGCGAACGCGCCGACGCTGGGCCGGAAGCGGTTCAGGGTGGTCATCGCCACGCGGAAGCCGCGGTCCACTTCGCCGAGTACGTCCTCGGGGCCGACCGGTACGCCGTCGAAGGCGAGCGCCCCGATCGGGTGCGGGGAGAGCATGTCGAGGGCGGTGCCGGTCAGGCCCTCGCGGTCGGCGGGGACGAGGAAGGCGGTGACGCCCCGCGCGCCCGCGCCCCGCGTCGTACGGGCGAAGACGGTGTAGAAGTCGGCCTCGGGGGCGTTGGAGATCCAGCACTTCTCGCCGGTCAGCCGCCAGCCGGAGCCGTCGGGTGCCGCCGCGAGGGCCAGCGCCGCCGCGTCCGAGCCCGCGCCCGGCKCSGAGAGCGYGMACGCCGCGACGGCGCGGCGCCGCCGCGGCCTCGGGCAGCCAGCGCTCGCGCTGCGCGGCGGAACCGTAGGCGTGCACGGGGTGGGCGCCGAGCCCTTGCAGGGCGAGCGCGGTCTCGGCCTCGGTACAGGCGTAGGCGAGGGATTCCCGCATCAGGCAGAGCCCGAGCGCACCGCCCGTCCCGTCCGTCCGCGGGGCCTCATCGGTCGCCGGTAGACCACTGGCCTGCCGTACCCCATCGGCCTCCGGAAACAGCCGTGCCAGCAACCCCGTCTCCCCCAGCGCCGCCACCAGTGGCCGGTTTACATGGCCGGGGGTGCCCTTCTCCGCCAGGGGGCGGAAGCGTTCGGCGGCGAGGGTGTGCAGCTCCTCGCACCAGGCGGATTGTGCAGGATCGAGCGAGAATGTCGGCATCCCGGAACCCTCCTTTATCGCGCACCGTTGACTGTCGTCACCATCACGATACGCTCGTCGGGCGAGCCCACCACAGCGCCCGTCCGGCAGGCAAGGGGGCAGAGCCGCCATGGCAACCATCGGCATTCCAGGACCGGCACCATCCGGCCACGCAGACAGCTTCGCCAGGGACCACCTCCCGCCGCCCGACCAGTGGCCCGCCCTGGTCCACGACCGCCCGGAGCTGCACTACCCCGCCCGCCTCAACTGCGGCACCGAGCTGCTCGACCGGACGCTGGAGCGGCACGGGGCGCACCGCCCCGCCTTCCACTCCGCCTCGGGCGGGACGTGGACGTACGGCGAACTGCGCGGCCACGCCGACCGGATCGCGCACGTCCTCACCGAGGAGCTCGACGTGCTGCCCGGCCAGCGCGTGCTGCTTCGCGGGCCCACCACTCCCCACCTCGCCGCCTGCTGGCTCGCGGTGATGAAGGCGGGCGCGGTCGCCGTGACCGTCCTCGCCCAGCAGCGCGCCCAGGAGCTCGCCACGATGTGCGGGATCGCCGAGGTGCGGCACGCGCTGTGCGACATACGGTCGGTCGACGACCTGATCAAGGCCGGGGTGCCCGGTCTGAGCGTCACCACGTACGGCGGCGAGGGCCCCGATGACCTGCTGACGCGGGCCGCCCGGCACCCGGAGCGCTACGAGGCGGCCGACACCGCAGCCGACGACGTCGCCCTCATCGCCTTCACCTCCGGGACCACGGGCCGCCCCAAGGGCTGCATGCACTTCCACCGCGACGTGCTCGCCATCGCCGACACCTTCGCGCGGCACATCCTGAAGCCGGTCCCCGACGACGTGTTCGCGGGCAGCCCCCCGCTCGGCTTCACCTTCGGCCTCGGCGGCCTCGTCGTCTTCCCGCTGCGCTTCGGCGCCTCGTCCGTCCTGCTCGAACGGGCGGGACCCGGACAGCTCCTGCCCGCCATCGGGCGGCACCGCATATCGGTGCTCTTCACCGCCCCGACCGCCTACCGCACGATGCTGGACGAGCTCGACGCGTACGACGTCTCCTCCCTGCGGCGCTGTGTCTCGGCGGGCGAGAACCTGCCCGCGGCCACCTGGCAGGCGTGGCACCGGCGCACCGGGCACCGCATCATCAACGGCATCGGCGCGACCGAGCTGCTGCACATCTTCATCTCCGCCGCCGACGAGGACATCCGGCCCGGCACCACGGGACGCCCCGTCCCCGGCTGGCACGCGCGCGTGGTCGACGATTCCGGCGACCCGCTGCCGGACGGCGAGCCCGGACTGCTCGCGGTGCGCGGCCCCGTCGGCTGCCGCTACCTCTCCGACGAGCGGCAGCTCCAGTACGTACGGCACGGCTGGAACATCACCGGCGACACCTACATCAGGGACAGCGACGGCTACTTCCGCTACGTCGCGCGCGCGGACGACATGATCATCTCCGCCGGGTACAACATCGCGGGCCCCGAGGTCGAGGAGGCGCTGATGCGCCATCCCGACGTGGCCGAGACGGCGGTGGTGGGCCGTGCCGACGAGCTGCGCGGCCAGGTGGCCGTGGCGTACGTCGTCCTCCGGGCAGGAGCCGAGCCCGACGCCGACCGGCTGCGGGACTTCGTGAAGACGGAACTCGTGCCCTACAAGTGCCCGCGGGAGGTCGTCTTCCTGGACGCGCTGCCCCGGACCGCGACCGGCAAGCTCCAGCGCTTCAGACTGCGCTCCCGGCCACCGGCCGGACCGGGGCACGAGCCGGGGCCCGTAGAGTGATCACGTGTCCGAGCAGCACACTCCACGGTCCCTGATCGTCACCTTCTACGGCGCCTACGGCCGGGCCGCGCCGGGCCCCGTCCCGGTCGCCGAGCTGGTGCGCCTCCTCGCGCCCGTCGGGGTCGACGCGCCCTCGGTGCGCTCGTCGGTCTCGCGGCTCAAGCGGCGCGGGCTCCTCGTGCCCGCGCGCACGGAGGCGGGCGCGGCGGGGTACGCGCTCTCGCCGGACGCCCGCCAGCTCCTGGACGACGGCGACCGCCGCATCTACGGCACGGCCGCCGCAGGGCGCGAGGGTGGCTGGGTCCTCGCCGTCTTCTCCGTGCCCGAGGCCGAGCGGCACAAGCGGCACGTGCTCCGCTCGCGCCTGGCGGGCCTGGGGTTCGGCACGGCGGCGCCGGGCGTCTGGATCGCCCCCGCGCACCTCTACGAAGAGACCAGGCACACCCTGGAGCGCCTGCAACTCGCCCCCTACGTGGACCTGTTCAAGGGCGAGCACCTCGGATACGCCCCGACCGCCGACGCGGTGTCCCGCTGGTGGGACCTCTCCTCGCTGGCCAAGCAGCACGAGGCGTTCCTGGACCGCCATGAGCCGGTGCTGCGCTCCTGGGAGGCCCGCGAGGACACCGCCCCGGACCCCGGGGACGCCTACCGCGACTACCTCCTGGCCCTCGACTCCTGGCGGCAGCTCCCCTACGCCGACCCCGGCCTCCCCGCGGGACTGCTCCCCGCCGACTGGCCGGGCGCCCGCTCGGCGGCGGTGTTCACGGCCCTGGACGAGAGGCTGCGGGCGGCCGGGGCGCGCTTCGTGAGCGGTTCCTAGGCGGTTCCTGGGGCGCGCCGGCCGGGCCGCCCGCTCGGCGGCGGTGTTCACGGCCCTGGACGAGAGGCTGCGGGCGGCCGGCGCGCCCCAGGAACCGCCTAGGAACCGCTCACGAAGCGCGCCCCGGCCGGGCTCTGCGGGCCGAGCGTCAGCCGGGGTTTCGGGGCGTCCGTGCGG
>NZ_JASKYR010001119.1:0-2440 GCF_041028215.1 Streptomyces flavofungini | reverse complement strand
CCTGACGCACGAGTACGAGAGCCGCCGCCTCGCCGAGGAGAAGAAGAACGAACGCATGGTGTGGTGGTACCTGGCGTACTTCCTCTTCGGCATCCACCTCGTCGCGTTCGTCATGATCTACGCCGTGACCCACGCCAAGTAGCCCGCGCGGGGCGCCGCGCGTGGTGGTCAGCCCTTCACGCAGATGACCTGCTTCAGCTTGGCCACCACCTCGACCAGGTCGCGCTGCTGGTCGATGACCTGCTCGATCGGCTTGTAGGCGCCCGGGATCTCGTCCACGACGCCCGAGTCCTTGCGGCACTCGACGCCCCGTGTCTGCTCCTCCAGGTCCTTCGTCGAGAAGCGGCGCTTCGCGGCGCCCCGGCTCATGCGGCGGCCCGCGCCGTGTGAGGCCGAGTTGAAGGACGCCTCGTTGCCGAGGCCCTTCACGATGTACGAGCCGGTGCCCATGGAGCCCGGGATGATGCCGTAGTCACCGCTGCCCGCGCGGATCGCGCCCTTCCTGGTGACCAGCAGGTCCATGCCGTCGTAGCGCTCCTCGCTCACGTAGTTGTGGTGGCAGGAGATCTCGGGCTCGAATGTCGGCTTCGCCTTCTTGAACTCCTTGCGGACGACGTCCTTGAAGAGCGCCATCATGAGCGCGCGGTTGTGCCGGGCGTACTCCTGGGCCCAGAACAGGTTGTTGCGGTACGCCGCCATCTGCGGGGTGTCCGCGACGAAGACCGCCAGGTCACGGTCGATCAGGCCCTGGTTGTGCGGGAGCTGCTGGGCCACCCCGATGTGGTGGTCGGCCAGCTCCTTGCCGATGTTCCGCGATCCGGAGTGGAGCATCAGCCAGACCGAACCCGACTCATCCAGACAGAACTCAATAAAATGATTTCCGCCGCCGAGCGTCGCCATCTGCTTCACGGCACGGTCCTGACGGAACTTGACCGCTTCGGCGACCCCTTCGAACCGCTCCCAGAAGCCGTCCCACCCCGACGTGGCCATCCCGTGGATCTGCCCCGGGGCCACGGGATCGTCATGCATCCCCCGCCCCACCGGAATCGCCTGCTCGATCTTCGACCTGAGCCGCGACAGATCGCCCGGCAGGTCGTTGGCCGTCAGTGAGGTCCTCACCGCCGACATGCCGCAGCCGATGTCCACACCGACCGCCGCCGGGCAGACCGCGCCCCGCATGGCGATCACCGAACCGACCGTCGCGCCCTTGCCGAAGTGGACGTCCGGCATGACCGCGAGGCCCTTGATCCAGGGCAGCGTCGCGACGTTCTGGAGCTGCCGCATCGCCGCTTCCTCGACCGACGCCGGGTCGGCCCACATCCGGATCGGCACCTTCGCGCCGGGCACTTCCGTGTACGACATATCGTCCTCATTCCCCCGTAATTAACTACAAGCCTAGAAGCGCAAATACCGGAGCCAAGGTCGACGAAAGGGGTGACGGACCGGCATCCACGGCAGCGCGTGCGATAGACATTGTGTCCACCGGTCGCCCACCAGCGGCAACCGAATAACCAGCAGCGACGAGAGGGGCCATCACGGTGCAGCGGAAGGTCTACGTACCCGGTGTCGCCGCGCTCCTCGCGGCCGTGCTCGCCGGCTGCACCGGCGGCTCGGGCCTCGGCGACGACTCGGGCGACTCCAAGCCCGGCGACACCGGCAGCTCCAACGCCCCCGCCGAACCCGGCAAGTACCAGACGCTCCCCGAGCCCTGCGGCGAGGTCGAGCCGGGCACGCTCGACGCCATGCTGCCCGGCATCGAGGAGATCGGGGACGAGGAGCAGCGCGAGAAGGCGTACGAGGGCACGCCCGCCGTCACCTACGACACCGACCGCCGCGTGGGCTGCCGCTGGAAGGTCGAGTCCTCCGGCGCCTCCCACCACCTCCTCGTCGATTTCGAGCGCGTCGTCTCCTACGACGGCAATGTCAGCGACGACGACCGCGCCTCGGAGCTGTACGCGAAGAAGCTGGAAGCCGCCGACCTGCCCGACGCCCCCACCTCCTCCCCCGGGGCCAGTGACGACGGGGAGAAGGGCGACGGCGGGGAGAAGGACGGTGACGGGGACCGTCCGTCCGCCGGGGAGTCCGGCGGAACCCACGACTCCGCCGACGAGGGCGACGACGGCGACAAGGCCCAAGGCGGCAAGGACCAGGGCAACGGCAGCACGTCCGACGGTGACGATGCCGCGAAGAGCGGCAAGAAGGGCGACGCCGAGGACGGCAAGAACGGGGAGGACGACGGCGACGCCTCCACCCGGCCCGCCACCCCGCCCGCCGGTCTCGAACCCCGCGTCCTCGACGACCTCGGCGACGAGGCCTACCTCGACGACGCCCTCACCACCGCCGCCTCGGCCACCCGTCACCGCACCGTGACTGTGGTGTTCCGCACGTCGAACGTCATCGTCACCATCGAGTACGACGAGCAGCCCGGCCGGCGCACGGA
>NZ_JASKYR010001118.1:0-1857 GCF_041028215.1 Streptomyces flavofungini | reverse complement strand
CTACGGGACCTGACCACCGCTCCCGGCGGCCCGCCCGGAGCGATCGCCGTCCTCAAGCGCGGGTCCCGCGTCGAGGTCCTCCGGGCGGGCACCGCCGAGACGGGCACCGGCCGCCCGGTCGCGGTCACCGACCACATGCGGATCGCCAGTACGGCCAAGGCGTACAGCGGTGCCGTCGCCCTCCGGCTCGTCGGCCGGGGGAAGCTGCGTCTGGACGACACCATCGGCAAGGTGCTTCCCCGGCTGCCGCGCGCATGGCACCGGGTCACGCTGCGGCAGCTCCTGAACCACACCAGCGGGCTGCCGGACTTCAGCGCGGACCGGCAGTTCCTGGCCCTGGTGACCGAGAACCCGCGCCGCCGCTTCGACTCACGCCGCCTGCTGGACTTCGTGGCCGACGAGCCGCCGGTGTTCCGCCCCGGGAGCCGGTACGCCTACTCCAACTCCGACAACATCGCCGTGGCGCTGATGGCCGAGGCGGCGACGGGCCGCCGCTATGAACACCTGCTCGACCGGCTGGTGTACCGCCCGTGGCACCTGCGCGGCACCAGCCTGCCGCAGGGCCACCGGATGCCCGAGCCGTACCTGCACGGCTACGACGTCACCCCGCCGGACCCGCCCGAGGACGTCAGCGAGGTGCTGAGCGCCTCGGGCGTATGGGCGTCGGGCGGCATCATCTCGACGCCGGAGGACATGACCGCGTTCATCCGCGGCTACGCGGGCGGAAAACTGATCCCGGGCCGGGTCCGCGACCAGCAGCGCACGTGGGTGAACGGCGCGTCCGAACCGGCGGGCCCGGGCCGGAACAAGGCCGGTCTGGCCATCTTCAGATACGCCACCCGCTGCGGCGTGGTCCTCGGCCACACGGGCAACTTCCCCGGCTACACCCAACTGATCGCCGCCACCCCCGACGGCAGCCGCTCACTGGCCGTCTCCCTCACCACCCAGATCAACAGGGCGACCAAGCCGGACCTGCTGAAACGGCTGCGCACCGTGGAGGAGAACCTCGTGTGCGCGCTGCTGCGCGGGCGGTAGCCACCGGGCGGCCGTCCGGTCAGCGGAGGCGGGCCGCCCGTACGTGATGCAGGTGGACCACGATGTCGTAGGACCGGGCCAGGCAGGTCTCGGGGCTCTTCTTCGACCAGTACAGGCCGTAGGAGCGGGTGGGGCGGGTGGCGTTCAGCCAGGCGCGGGCCGGAGCCGGGGCGGTGCGCAGGTCCAGGGCGAAGTCGCGGTGGCCGAGCCGGTCCAAGGTGTGTTCGCTGTGGTCGGCGGGTGCGGGCCGCACGGTGTAGGTCCGCGGTCGCGTCGCGGTGAAGTCCGGGAGGGCGTTGATGCTTCCCCGGCCGAAGGTCAGGCCGATGTTCACGTACGCCGTGCCGAGCCGCTCACGCAGGAACGCGCCAGTCGGCTCGGGGAACTCCCGCGGGTTGTCGCTGGTGTAGGCGACGTGGCCGTTGTTGGAGGCGAGGAGGATCTTGCCGTGGGTGTGGTCGAGCCACCATGCGGTGTTGTCGGCCATGACCTGGTCGCGGTAGCGCATGCGCTCGGCGAACCGCTCGTCGGGGAAGGCGTAGGCGGTGAAGGTCTGGCTGACGGCGGTGGCGTTGCGCACGGCCCAGTCGTACGCCTTCGCCCCGCTGCCCCGGGGACGGCCCGAGGAGCGCAGGAGCGCGAGGGCCTCGGCCGCCCGCGCGGCGTCGGCCCGGCGGGCGGCGATGTCCTTGGACAGCTGCCTTGCCATCCAATCGCCTGCCTCGGTGCCTTCGCCGGGTCTCAGGGGGGCGTACAGGGCGTCGATACGGGCGATGAGTCCGGGGCGGTGCGCGGCGATGTACGCGCGGGCCTGCTCGTAGG
>NZ_JASKYR010001117.1:0-1287 GCF_041028215.1 Streptomyces flavofungini | reverse complement strand
GGTGCGGGGCGTCCGGCGGGCCGGTCAGCCGAGGAGCGAGCGGCCGATGATCTCCTTCATGATCTCGGTCGTGCCGCCGTAGATGGTCTGGATGCGGCCGTCCGTGAAGGCCTTGGCCACGCGGTACTCCGTCATGTAGCCATAGCCGCCGTGCAGTTGCAGGCACCGGTCGGCGACGCGCTTCTGGAGTTCGGTGGCCCACCACTTGGCCATGGAGGCGTGGACGGCGTCGAGCTCTCCGTCCGAGTGATCGACGATGCACCGGTCGAGGAACGTACGGGTGACGGCGCACTCGGTGGCCATCTCGGCGATCTCGAAGCGGATGTGCTGAAGCCTGGCGAGGGGCCGTCCGAAGGCCTCGCGCTCCTTCACGTACTCCGTGGTGATCTCCAGGAGGTGTTCGGCGGCGGCGATCCCCGCGACGGCGATGCCCATGCGCTCCTGGGCGAGGTTCGTCATCAGGTGGACGAAGGCGCCGTCCAGGTCGCCGAGGAGGTTCTCCTTGGGCACGCGTACGTCGTGGAAGAACAGCTCGGCGGTGTCCTGGGACTTCTGGCCGATCTTGTCGAGGTTGCGGCCCCGCTCGAAGCCCGCCATGCCGCGCTCCACCACGAGCAGGGACAGGCCGTGGGCGCCGCCCTCGGGGGAGGTCTTGGCGACGACGATGACGAGGTCGGCCAGGATGCCGTTGGAGATGAACGTCT
This sequence comes from Streptomyces flavofungini, assembly GCF_041028215.1. GTDB lineage: Bacteria > Actinomycetota > Actinomycetes > Streptomycetales > Streptomycetaceae > Streptomyces > Streptomyces flavofungini_B. The sequence goes on along the minus strand of NZ_JASKYR010001117.1, from coordinate 583 downwards.
TGGAGCCGTTGAGCACCCAGTGGTCGCCCCGGTCCTCGGCGGTGGTGCGGATGGCCTGGAGGTCGGAGCCCGCGCCCGGTTCGGTCATCGCGATGGCCGTGACGGTCTCGCCGGAGCAGAAGCCGGGCAGCCAGCGCCGCTTCTGCTCGTCGGTGGCGAGCGAGGTGAGATAGGGGCCGATGATGTCGTTGTGCAGGCCGATCGCGAGCCCGGCGGCGCCCGCGCGCGTGAACTCCTCCGCGAGGACGGCGGAGTAGCGGAAGTCGGTGTTCCCGCCGCCGCCGTACTCCTCGGGGACCGCGAGCCCGAGCAGCCCCTGCCTGCCCGCCGCGAGCCATGCCTCGCGGGAGACGATGCCGTCCTTCTCCCACTGCTCGTAGTGCGGGAGCACCTCCTTGGCGAGGAAGGTGCGTACGGTCTCGCGGAACGCGTCGTGCTCGGCGGAGAAGATCTGCCGTTTCATCGCTACGTGGTCTCCTGGTCTTCCGGCGGGGAGGTCGCGAGGCCCGGCACGCCCCAGTCACGGGCCACCTCTTCGGTGTCGGCGCCGGGCCTGGCCGGGCCGGTGCGGACCTCGGTGGGG
>NZ_JASKYR010001116.1:0-1897 GCF_041028215.1 Streptomyces flavofungini | reverse complement strand
GCCTGGTGCCGACCCCGCCCATGGGCTTCAACAACTGGAATTCCACGCACTGCCGGGCCGAGTTCGACGAGGCGATGGTCAAGGGGATCGCCGACATCTTCGTCGAGAAGGGCCTCAAGGACGCGGGCTACGAGTACGTCAACCTCGACGACTGCTGGGCGCTGCCCGAGCGCGACGCGAACGGCAAGCTGGTCCCCGACCCCAAGCGCTTCCCGCAGGGGATCAAGGCCGTCGCCGACTACGTCCACGGCAAGGGCCTCAAGCTCGGCATCTACACCAGCGCGGGCACCAAGACCTGCAACTCCGCGGGGTTCCCCGGCGCGCTCGGCCATGAGCGCAGCGACGCCCAGCAGTTCGCGGAGTGGGGCGTCGACTATCTCAAGTACGACAACTGCAACAACCAGGGCGTAGACGCCAAGCAGCGGTACACCGCGATGCGCGACGCGCTCAGGGCCGCCTCCGAGACCACCGGGCGGCCCATCGTCTACAGCATCTGCGAATGGGGCGAGAACAAGCCCTGGGAGTGGGCGGCCGATGTCGGACACCTCTGGCGCACCACCGGAGACATCAGCGACAGCTGGGGCTCCATGCTGTCGATCATGAAGCAGAACCTGCCGCTCGCGAAGTACGCCGGTCCCGGGCACTGGAACGACCCGGACATGCTGGAGGTCGGCAACGGCGGCATGACCGACACCGAGTACCGCACCCACTTCTCGATGTGGTCGATCATGGCGGCGCCGCTGCTCATCGGCTCGGACCTGCGCAAGGCCTCACCCGCGACCTTCGAGATCCTCGGCAACAAAGAAGTCATCGCCGTCGACCAGGACCCGCTGGGCAGGCAGGGCGAGGTCCTCTCGTCGCAGGACGGGCGCTGGGTCGTCGCCAAGGAGATGAAGGACGGCAGCCGGGCCGTCGCCCTCTTCAACGAGAACGGCACCGCCCAGTCCGTCTCCACGACCGCGAAGGCGGTCGGCCTGCCGGACGCCGCCGGATACACGCTGCGCGACCTGTGGCGGCACAAGAGCTTCAACACCGCGGGCCGGATCTCGGCGACCGTCCCCGCACACGGCACCGTCCTGCTGCGCGTCACGGCCGACGGCGAGTGGGCGAAGCAGCCGCCCGCCGTCGAACTGGGCGCGAAGGGCGCGGCGCTGGTGGAGGCGGGCAAACGGGCTGACCTCACCTCCGAGGTCACCGACCTCGGCCGCACCTCCGCGCACAAGGTCTCCGTGTCGCTCGGCGGCCCGGCCGGATGGCGCCTGCGGGCCACGTCGCCGACGACCGCGTCCGTGCTGCGTACGGGAGAGAAGCTGACCACGGCGTGGTCGGTCACCGCACCCGTCGGCACGTCCCCCGGAACGTACGGCCTGACCTTGAAGACCACGTACCGCTCGCCGCGGGGCGTCCGTTCCGAGAGCGTGCTGCCGCTGACGGCCAACGTGGTCGTCGCGCCCCCGGCGGGCAGTTCGGCGCTCGGCGACCTGCCGTGGATCTCGGCGTCCAACGGCTGGGGTCCTGTGGAGCGCAACACCAGCAACGGCGAGAACGCCGCGGGCGACGGCAACCCGATCACCATCGGCGGCCAGACCTACGCCAAGGGCCTCGGCGTCCACGCGCCGAGCAGCGTCGAGTACTACGCGGGCGCGGCCTGCGAGAAGGTCTCCGCCCTCGTCGGCGTCGACGACGAGAAGCTGTCGCGGGGAACGGTCGCCTTCGAGATCTGGGCGGACACCAGGAAGGTCGCCTCCACCGGGGTCCTCACCAACGCCATGCCGGCCCAGGAACTGTCCGCCGACGTGACCGGCGCCCAGACGATACGCCTGGTGGTCACGGACGGCGAAGACGGCAACGACTCGGACCACGCGGACTGGGCGGAGACGACGTTGAGTTGCTGAGG
>NZ_JASKYR010001115.1:0-1411 GCF_041028215.1 Streptomyces flavofungini | reverse complement strand
ATGTGTGGCTCGGTGCGATCCGTGGCGTCCCGGCACCCGCGCCCTCCCGTGGCCGCCAACTCAAGCACCACGCCCGCCCCTTGACACGATCACGTCACCGTCGCGACACTCCGGGAGAGCGCTCTCCCAAGCCCTGATGCACGACGGGCTTCTCTTGGTCGGCCGACCGGGCGCCCCGATGAACCACCCGGTCGGCCGCGCACCTTCCCCGGGCGGGCAGCCCCTGGCGCACGGCCACGGCCTCCGGACGCCCGGCCCCCACATCACCGATGACCTGGCAGGAGAGTCTCCATGGCATGGAGATCGACAGCACTCTCAAGCACCCTCGTCGCCGGTGCGCTCCTGGTGAGCTCACTCGGCATCGCCGGTATCGCGGCCAGCGCGGACGGCGGACAGCACGCCGCGCCCAAGGCGGCCGCCCACGCGGCGCACACCGGACACACCATGGCCGTCTCGACCCGCGCGTCGGGCGACGACGCGGACGGCGACGGCTACATACCGGCCAACCCCCCGGTCACGGGCATCGAGCCGTCCACGAAGCAGCCGCCGCACCGCTATTTCCACGAGTTCCAGGCGCACTGCTCGGTCTCGCACACCGCGCCCGACGACCCGGTGGTCTATCCCGGCCAGCCCGGCAAGTCCCATGACCACACGTTCATGGGCAACACCACCACGAACGCGCACAGCACCACCGGTTCCCTGGGCTCCGGCTCCACCAAGTGCCTGGCGCCGGGTGACAGGTCCGCGTACTGGATGCCCACGCTGTACAACGGCGACAAGGAGATACGGCCCGTCGGCGACCAGACCATCTACTACAAGGCCGGGGTCACCGACTACACGAGCGTGCGGCCCTTCCCCAAGGGACTGCGCTTCGTCGTCGGCAATCCGATGCAGAGCGCCGAGGAGTTCCGCAGGCACCCCGGTTTCGTCGAGGGCTGGGAGTGCGGGAACAGCTACTTCAACGTGGAGTTCCCCAAGAACTGCCCCACCTCGGCGGACACCCAGCTCAACATCCGCTTCCAGGCGCCGAGCTGCTGGGACGGCACGTACCTGGACACCCCGAACCACCAGAGTCACATGTCCTATCCGAAGGTGAAGGAGGGCACCAACGACAACGTCTGTCCGTCGAGCCACCCCGTCGCCCTGCCGATGATCGAGTTCAAGATGGCCTTCCCGGTCAACGGCGACATGTCCAAGGTCCGCCTGGCGAGCGGCACCGGACACTCCTTCCACTACGACTTCTTCAACGCCTGGGACGACCGGACGCTGAAGGCGATGGTGGACCACTGCGTGGTCGGCGGCCTCCAGTGCGACCCGCGCGGCTACGACCAAAACCACCCCGAAGCGGGCGCGGCCCTCAACGAGAGGTACGAGCTGCCCTGACCGCCCCCGGGGAAGGGCGGTCTCCTCC
>NZ_JASKYR010001114.1:0-1715 GCF_041028215.1 Streptomyces flavofungini | reverse complement strand
CCCGTCGTCTCGGTCGCCCCCGTACGGCTGCCGGCCCCCGGCCGCCCCGTCGACCTGGAGATACGGGTGTCCGCCCCGGTCCGCGGCGACGCGCTGCCGGCCATCCTCCTCTCGCACGGCCAGGGTTACTCGAACCACCTCTCCTCGCTCAACGGCTACGCACCCCTGGCCCACTTCTGGGCGGCGCACGGCTTCGCCGTCATCCAGCCCACCCATCTGAGCTCACGGACGCTCGACCTCGACCCCGCCACCCCCGGGGCGCCCATGTTCTGGCGGTCGAGGGCAGAGGACATGAGCACCGTCATCGACCGGCTCGACGAGGTGGAGGCCGCCGTCCCCCCACTCGCCGGGCGCCTGGACCGCGACCGGATCGCCGTCGCCGGTCACTCGATGGGCGGACACACCGCGAGCCTGCTCCTGGGCGCGCGGCTCACCGACCCCGACGACGGCACCGAGGTGAGCCTCGCAGACCCCCGCATCACGGCGGGCGTCCTGCTCGCCGCGCCCGGCCGCGGCGGTGACGCCCTCAACGAGCCGATCGCCGCGAGCCTGCCCTTCCTCACCACGACGGACTTCTCCGCGATGACGACCCCCACCCTCGTCGTCGCGGGCGACAAGGACGCCTCCGCCCACCTGACGAACCGGGGCCCGCGATGGCACACCGACCCCTATGGGCTCGCCCCGGGCCCCAAGACCCTGCTCACCCTGTTCGACGCGGAGCACGGCCTCGGCGGCGTCTCCGGCTACGACGTCGCGGAGACGACGGACGAGAACCCCGGGCGCGTGGCCGCGGTCCAGCGGCTCACCTGGGCCTACCTCCACGACTGGTGCCACCCCGGCGACGGCGCCTGGCAGTCGGCGTGCGCAGCGCTGACGACCGGACCGGACGCACTGGGCAGCGTCGAGTCCAAGTAGACCGGGCTCAGCCGCTCCGCGGCAGGCCGAGGTCGTGGCGCATGGCGGTTCTCATGGTGCGCAGCAGGTCCCAGATCTCGTGCTGGGCACGGGCCGCGGCGGCGGATGACTCGCCGGGGGCGGGGGCGCCGCGTTCGAGGCGCTTGACCTGGCCGTACACCTCGTTCAGCGCGCGGTTGACGGCACTCGCAGACGCCAGGACGTCCTCGGGGGCGAGCATCTGGGCCTCGGAGTACCGGTCCCGGTGGGCCTGCTTCGCCTCCTCCAGCACGGCACTGTCGGCGTCCTCGACGTCGCGCTCCCGCAGGATGTGCAGGTGGCGATTGAGCGCGGTGGTGAACTGGCGGGCGTCGCGGTTGAGTTCCGCGTAGCAGGTGCGCCGGAGCGAGCGGTTCTCGCGCGCCTCCTCATGGCCGCGCAGCAGCTCTATCTCCCGGCGCCTGGCCCGTTCGGAGCCGCGCTGGGTGAGCAGCGCGCCTCCCAGGGTTCCCGCCACGCCCGCCATCGCGATGAGCACCGCGCTGAGATCCACCGGCACACTCCGTACGCTTCGTCGGCCGCGCGCCCGCCGCGCGTGACCGGGGACCTTCAGTGTGCCGAGCGGTCAGCCGCCGAACGGCCATGCCGCCACGTCCCGGTAGCGGATCGGGCCGGGGCCTCGGCCGATGTTGCCGGCCACCAGGTGCAGGCGTGCGGTCTGCCAGGGGCCGCCCGCGAAGCCGGTGAGGCCCGTGGCGGCCCGGGGAGCGCAGGCCGGGGTGGTGCGGCGGGCGCGGGCCAGGGGCAGATGGGGGCGGAAG
>NZ_JASKYR010001113.1:0-1921 GCF_041028215.1 Streptomyces flavofungini | reverse complement strand
AGGTGGTGCGCGTCGGAGGTGACGCCGCGCACTTCACCGGGCTGCGCGAGGAGGCGCGGCGGCTGCCGCAGCAGGTCGGCCACCGCTGGCACGAGCGCGCCCTGCTGTACGACCGCAACTCACCCGCCCACGGACCGGCCGCCGCGCGGCGCGCCGCCGGGGAGCGGGCGCGCGCGGAGCCCCCGGACCTCGCCGCCTACGGCAGCACCCTGATAGGCGCCGTCCTCACCGAGGACATGGTGTTCTGCTGGCAGCTCGGCGACGGCGACTTCGTGCTGGTCGACGACGGCGGGACCCCGCGCACCCCGCTCTGGACCGGGCCCGACATGGGCGACGAGACCGACTCGCTCTGCGCGCCGGAGCCCTGGCGCAAGACGCGCTCCTACTGGCAGCCCTTCACCGGCGGGCCGCCGCCGTGCGTGCTGCTCTCCACCGACGGGCTCTCCAAGAGCTTCACCGACGACCAGGGCTTCCTGGACTTCGCCACCGGCGTCCGCGGCCGAGCCGCCGAGCAGGGTGTCGAAGCGGTCCAGGCCCAGCTCCCGGACTGGCTGGCGCGCGCCGCCACGTTCTCCGGGGACGACACGACCCTCGTGGGCGCCATCGCGGTGCCCGCCCAGCGCAGCGACGACCCGTCGAGGCAGGAAGGAACAGCATGACGAACGGCATGCTCGCCGCCGGAAAGACCCTGGTGGCCGAGTCGGGGGAGAAGCTCAAGGTCGCCGAGCTCTTCGGCTCCGGCGGCCAGGGCGAGGTCTACCGCGTCCAGACGCCCACCGGCGACCGCGCGGTCAAGTGGTACTACCCCCAGCTCGCCGACGCCCGGCAGCGGACGATCCTCGAAGGCCTCATCGACAAGGGCTGGGACGACGACCGCTTCCTGTGGCCGCGCTCCATCGTGATGGACCCCGAGGGCAAACAGCCCGGCTTCGGCTATGTGATGGACGTACGGCCCGCCCGCTTCTGCGACCTGCCCGCCCTCTTCCGCCGCGACCCCTCGGTCTCCGCCGCGACGATGCGCACCCTGGTCACCGTGGCGCTGCACACCGTCGAGGCCTACCGCGCGCTGCACTCGCGCGGCATCGCCTACCGCGACATCAACTGGGGCAACATCTTCTTCGACCCCCGCACCGGCGACATCCTGGTCTGCGACAACGACAACGCCGTCGTGGAGGGCGCCGAGGCGGCCGTCGAGGGCACCATGGACTTCATGGCGCCCGAGCTGGTCAGGGGCGACCGGGGTGCCATGCCCGGCACCCAGAGCGACCTGCACTCGCTCGCGGTGCTGCTCTTCTACCTGCTGATCAACGACCACCCCTTCAACGGCGCCCTCCAGCTCAGCATCCGCTGCCTGGACCCGGCGGCCAAGCGGAAGCTGTACGGCACGGACCCGGTCTTCGTCTACGACCCGAACGACAACCGCAACCGTCCGGTGCCGAGCGAGCAGCCGACCATCGTCGCGAGCTGGAACGCGCTGCCGCAGATCCTGCGCGACCTCTTCGTGCGCACCTTCACCGACGGCCTGAAGAACCCCTCGCTGCGGGTGCGCGAGTCGCAGTGGCGCGAGGCGCTCAGCCAGGTCCTCGACGCCATCACGCAGTGCGGCGTCTGCGGCAAGCAGAACCTCACCCAGCCGGACGGCGCGCCCCCCGAGTGCTGGAAGTGCCGCACCACCCTGACCCTGCCGCCCCGCCTCGAACTGGTCACCGGCACCGGCACGCTCCGCACCCGGCGCGGCATCCGGCTCGCCCCGAGCGCCCGCGTCTACGCCCACCACCTGCGCGAGGACCCCGACCGGCACGACTTCACCGCCGTCGTCGGCGAGGTCACCGAACACCCGCAGCAGCGCGGCCGGTTCGGCCTGACCAACCGGACGCGGTCGGTGTGGACGGCACGCAAGGACGACGGGACCGTGCGCGAC
>NZ_JASKYR010001112.1:0-1630 GCF_041028215.1 Streptomyces flavofungini | reverse complement strand
AGCAGGGGCCGCCCGCCGAGCTGGTGAACGCGTTCGCGCTGCCCGTGCCCTCCATGGTCATCTGCGCCCTGCTCGGCGTGCCCTACGCCGACCACGAGTTCTTCGAGGAGCAGTCACGCCGGCTGCTGCGCGGGCCCGGCGCCCAGGACATCGCGTAGGGCACGCCGAGCTGGTGAACGCGTTCGCGCTGCCCGTGCCCTCCATGGTCATCTGCGCCCTGCTCGGCGTGCCCTACGCCGACCACGAGTTCTTCGAGGAGCAGTCACGCCGGCTGCTGCGCGGGCCCGGCGCCCAGGACATCCAGGGGGCGCGCGACGAACTCGATCACTACTTCCTGGATTTGATCGACCGCAAGCGGCGGGAACCGGGCGACGGGCTGCTCGACGAGCTGATCCACCAGCAGCTCGCCTCGGGCGCGGTGGACCGCGACGAGCTGGTCAGCCTCGCCACGATCCTGCTCGTGGCCGGGCATGAGACCACGGCGAACATGATCTCCCTCGGTACGTTCACGCTGCTCCAGCACCCCGAGCGGCTCGCCGAACTGCGGACCGGCATGGGCGAGGGGGAGCCGCTGATGGCCGCCGCCGTCGAGGAACTGCTGCGCTATCTGTCCATCGCGGACGGGCTGATGCGGGTGGCCAAGGAGGACATGGAGGTCTACGGCGAGACCGTGCGCGCCGGGGACGGCGTCATCTTCTCCACGTCCCTCGTCAACCGCGACGGCACGGCGTACGAGGCGCCCGAGGAGCTTGACTGGCACCGGGGCACGCGCCATCACCTCGCCTTCGGGTTCGGCATCCACCAGTGCCTGGGGCAGAACCTCGCCCGCGCGGAGATCGAGATCGCCCTGCGCTCGCTCTTCGAACGGCTGCCGGATCTGCGTCTGGCGAAGCCCGCCGAGGACATCCCCTTCAAACCGGGCGACACCATCCAGGGGATGCTCGAACTCCCGGTGACCTGGTAGGGGCGGCCATGATGAGCGACGAGGCGACCGGCACGGTGATCCGTGTCGACCAGGACCGGTGCGTGGGCGCGGGCATGTGCGCGCTGACCGCGCCCGCCGTCTTCACCCAGGACGACGACGGCTTCAGCGAGGTCATCCCGGGCCGCGAGGACGGCGGCGGCGACCCGATGGTCAAGGAGGCCGTCCGGGCCTGCCCGGTCCAGGCCATCAGCACCGAAAGCCCGTGACAGGGCCGCGGCTCAGTCCCGGTCCCGCAGTGTCACCGTGAAGCTCCTGCCGTAGGCGTGACGCGTGTCGGCCTCGACGCGCGTCACGCCGGGCGCCGCGCTCACCCGTACCCCCGGGTCGGCGGAGACCACGCGCAGTCCGCGCCCGCGCAGCAGGACCGTCACCGTGTCCCGGTCCATGGTCGGATCGGACACGGCGACGGAGGTGGTGACGCGGCCCTTGTCCCTCCGGCGGCGCACGAGGACCGAGGCGGGTCCTTCGACGCGCAGGTCCGCCGTCTCGTGCGGTCCGGCCGTGAAGGAGTTGACCCCGGTCAGACCGAGGCCGCTGTGCGCGACGGCCTGGAGCCGCGTCGAGTTGGCGAGCACCCGCAGCGGACCGCGCCCGTGCCCACGCCCGTGCCCGTGCTCATACCCCCGCACCCCCTCCTCCGTGGCG
>NZ_JASKYR010001111.1:0-1744 GCF_041028215.1 Streptomyces flavofungini | reverse complement strand
CTCCCGCGATGCGCGGGAGCAGTTCGGCGCGCTGCTCCTCGGTGCCGAGCGAGAGGATCAGCGGGGCGGCGAGCACGGCGGTGGCCAGGAGCGGGGAGGGGGCGAGGGCGCGGCCCAGCTCCTCGCAGCCGAGCGCGAGTTCGGCGGCGGTGCAGCCCACGCCTCCGTACGCCTCGGGGAGCGCGAGGCCCGGCAGACCGAGCTGTTCGGCGAGGGCGGACCACAGGGCGGGGTCGTGGCCCGCCGGGGTGCGCGCGGCGGCCTTGACCTCGTCGGGTCCGCAGCGCTTGGTGACCAGTTCGCGAAGGGTGCGGCGGATCTCGTCCTGCTCCGCACTGAAGGCGGCGTCCATCGGCAGACTCCTCCCCCGGACCCGTCGGCCGGACCCGGATCTGACGGGGCGTCATGCTAGGCCGGTGGCGGCGATAAGCACAGGGTGGTGAGCGGTGACGCGCGAACGGGGGCCCGGGTGGACGGGCACCCGACGGCTGCACGGGCGATCCGCCCCCACACTCCCCCGCACCGGGCTTATCTGATGTACCGTCAGATGAATGACACCCCCTGCGAACCGCTCAACGCCCCGCAAGGTCGCCGCGGTCGGGGTCGCCCTCTCGGACTGCGGCCGGGTCGACGGAACCACGCCCTACGCCCTGCACGCCCAGGCGGCCCGCCGTGCGCTCGCCGACTCCGGTCTCGGCCGGGACGTCATCGACGGCATCGCGTCGGCGGGCCTCGGCACACTGGCGCCCGTCGAGGTCGCCGAGTACCTCGGGCTGCGGCCCCGCTGGGTGGACTCGACCTCCGTGGGCGGCGCCACCTGGGAGGTCATGGCGGCACACGCGGCGGAGGCGATAGCGGCGGGGCGGGCCAACGCCGTAATCCTCGTCTACGGCTCGACCGCGCGGGCGGACATCAAGGCGCGGCGCCGCACCTCGAACCTCTCCTTCGGCGCGCGCGGACCGCTCCAGTTCGAGGTCCCCTACGGGCACTCCCTGATCGCCAAGTACGCGATGGCCGCGCGCCGCCACATGCACGAGTACGGCACGACCCTCGAACAGCTCGCCTCGGTCGCCGTGCAGGCACGGGCCAACGCGGCGACCAACCCCGACGCCCTGTACCGCGAGCCGGTCACGGTGGACGAGGTGCTCGCCGGGCCGATGATCGCGGACCCCTTCACCAAGCTGCACTGCTGCATCCGCTCCGACGGCGGCTGCGCCGTGCTCCTCGCCGCGGAGGAGTACGTGGCCGACTGCGCCTCGCGGCCCGTATGGGTACTCGGCGCGGGCGAGCACGTCTCGCACACGACGATGTCGGAGTGGGAGGACTTCACGGTCTCCCCCGCGGCGGTCAGCGGACGCCTCGCCTTCGAACGGGCGGGGGTGCGGCCCACGGACATCGACCTCGCGGAGATCTACGACGCCTTCACCTATATGACGCTGGTGACCCTTGAGGACCTCGGCTTCTGTGCCAAGGGAGAGGGCGGTGCCTTTGTGGAGAAGGGCCGCCTGCTGCGGGACGGCGCGCTGCCCACCAACACCGACGGCGGCGGCCTCTCGGCCCAGCATCCCGGGATGCGGGGCCTGTTCCTGCTGGTGGAGGCGGTACGGCAGCTCCGCGGCGAGGCGGGCGCCGGCCAGGTACACCGCCGGGACGGCACCCTGCCGGAACTGGCCCTGGCCTCGGGCACGGGCGGCTGGTTCTGCTCATCGGGCACGGTGGTACTGGGGCGGGGCTAGGGCTGTTC
>NZ_JASKYR010001110.1:0-1916 GCF_041028215.1 Streptomyces flavofungini | reverse complement strand
AGCACGGCCCAGGCGTCCTCCAGGTCGAACGGCGGGGCGCCGGTGGCGATCTCGTACAGCACGCAGCCGAAGGAGTAGAGGTCGCTGCGCTGGTCGACCGCGTCGCCGCTGATCTGCTCGGGCGACATGTAGTGCGGGGTGCCCATCGCGATGCCGGTGCCGGTCAGGCGTGAGGTGAAGCCGATGTCGGCGCCGAGCCGCGCGATGCCGAAGTCGCATATCTTCACCGTGCCGTCGGTGAGCAGCATGATGTTGGCGGGCTTCAGATCGCGGTGCACGATGCCCTGTTCATGCGTGTACGCCAGGGCGGCGGAGACCTGGGCGGCGATCTCCACGACGTCGTCGACGGGCAGCGGGTGCTGCTTGTTGTCCTCCAGGATCTGACTGAGATTGCGCCCTTCGAGGAGCTCCATCACCAGATACAGCACGCCCTCGTACTCGCCGAAGTCGTGTACGACGGTGACGCCCCGGTGCTGGAGCGCGGCGGCGACGCGGGCCTCGCGGCGGAAGCGCTCGCGCAGGACGCGGGTGAAGGCCTGGTCGTGCTGCGGACCCATCGGCTTGAGGCACTTGACCGCGACCTGGCGGCCGAGCGATTCGTCGCGCGCCCGCCACACCTCGCCCATGCCGCCGCGCCCGATCAGATCCAGGAGTCGGTAGCGGCTCTGGATCAGCCTGGTGTCCGCCATCTCGCGCCGTCGCCCCCGTCGCCTCGCTGCGCCCTCCCCGGCCCGTCCAGTATGGCGTCCCGTCTGTGGAGTTTGTACGGGGCCGGGCGGCTGCCGGGGCCGAGCCTGGCCATGGCGCGCAGGATGTGCTTGGGCGGGAGTTGCCAGCGTATACGGCTGGGGACGGTGCGCAGGAGGGTGCCCGTGAGGACGAGGCGGCGCGTCACCGTGGCGGGCGGCGGGGCGGCCCTTCCGTAGAGCCGGTGGGCGTACGGGGGCAGTGAGGCGTACGCGAGTCCGGCCACGCGCCGCCACACCAGGGCCCGTGCGGGGACCAGCAGGGGCGGCGTCGGCGGCCGCCGCAGGAAATCGTCCACGGCGCGGGCACCGTCCCCGGCGGCCAACTCGCCCCGTACGCCCCTGAAGTACGCGGCGAGCTCACCGGTGGACCCGGGCACCTCACCCGGGTCGAGCCCGACGAGCCGCGCGCTCTCCCGGTGCTCGCGCACATACCGGTCGGCCAGCGCGTCCGGCATCCGTATCCCGGACCGGCGCGCGATGTGCAGATAGGAGTCGATCTCGGCGCAGTGCACCCAGAGCAGCAACTCCGGCTCGTCGACGCCGTACCGCTCCCCGGTGCCGGGGTCGGTGGCCGAGAGCATCGCGTGTATCTTCCGCACCCGGGCGCCCGCGTCCTCGGCGGCCTCGGTGGTGCCGTAGGTGGTGGTCCCCACGAAACTGGCGGTACGCATCAGCCGCCCCCAGGCGTCGCGGCGGAAGTCGCTGTTCTGCATGACTCCGCGCACGGCACGGGGATGCAGGGCCTGGAGGTAGAGGGCCCGTATCCCGGCGATCCACATCATGGGGTCGGAGTGCACCTGCCAGGTCACCGAAGCGGGCCCGAACAGCCCCGGGTCGGGCGCGCGGAGGGGATCGGACGCGGTACGGGGCACGGGACGACCTCCGAGATCTCGTTCACTCACCTCTCGCCCTGCCATCCCCCGGAACACCAGCCATCCCTCCGGAACACCTGGGCGAGTCCACCGAAAAGTGTCCTACCCGCACCGCCCCGCGGGGAGACTCGTGCCCCACCAAGTCATCCACTGGGGAGGGCCCGCCCATGAGGCGACCGGCGAACTGGACGACCGCCGCCGCGACGCTGGCACTGCTGACGGCGTCGAGCGGCTGCGGGGCGGCCGGGGAGGACGACGGCCCCATCGCGGCACGGTCCTGCGCACTGCGCTTCAC
>NZ_JASKYR010000111.1:0-13974 GCF_041028215.1 Streptomyces flavofungini | reverse complement strand
CACCCGCACGATCGGCGTAGCGGTCACGACCTTCCCGGCGGCCGGAGCCTGGAGCTACACGGACATCGCCTACTTCGGCCGCGCCGTCACGGCGGCCACCTCGGCGGCCCACGCGCGCGGCTACGCGCTGATCACGCTGCCCGCCGACCGCGCGGGCGACGACTCCTGGCACCGCCTCGCCGTCGACGGCATGCTGATCATGGACAGCCCGCGCGGCGACCCCATGGTCCGCGCCCTGCGCGCACGCGGCGTCCCGCTGGTCTTCGACGGAGCGCCGGGGGACCCCCGGCCCGGCGACCGCTGGGTCGACAACGACCACGAGGCGGCCACCCACGGCGTCCTCGACCACCTCGCCGCGTCCGGCGCCCGCCGCGTCGCCCTCCAGGCGGGCAACGGCGGCGAGCACTACGCCCGCGCGGTCACGGCGGCGTACACGCGCTGGTGCGAGCGGCGCGGCGCGGAGCCGCTGATCGTGCCCTTCGGCGTCGCCGACGACGCGGGCCACGCCTTCGACGCGCTGCTGAGCGGCGCCGACCGCGCCGACGCGGTCTTCGCGGCGTACGACCCGGGCGGGCGCCAGCTCCTCGCGGCGGCGGGCCGCCACGGCCTGCGCGTCCCGCACGACCTGCGGATCGCGTGCGTCAGTGAGGATCCGGGGTACGCGCACACGAACCCGCCCGTGACCACGCTGAGCCTGAACCCGGAGCAGACGGCGCGCACGGCGGTGGCCCTCCTCCTCGACCTCGTCGAGGAACAGGAGGGGGCGGAGACGGCGAAGGCCCCGGCCACCGTGCCCACCGCGCTCCGGGTGCGTGCCTCGTCGGACGCACGGGTCATGTACTAGAGTTATCTCGACATCGAGATATCTGCCGAGGCGCACCAGAAGCCGCCACTCGGTAAGGGTTACCTAACTAAGCCTTACCTTAGCGGACCGACGAGGAGTCGTGGCGGCAGGATGTACGGAACGCGCGAAAAAATCTGAAGGAGACTGTCGTGTCGGCGAACAGCTTCGACGCCCGCAGCACGCTGCGCGTGGGCGACGAGTCGTACGAGATCTTCAAGCTGGACAAGGTCGAGGGCTCCGCACGCCTTCCCTACAGCCTGAAGGTGCTGCTGGAGAACCTGCTCCGTACCGAGGACGGCGCGAACATCACCGCCGACCACATCCGTGCCCTCGGCAACTGGGACTCGCAGGCCCAGCCGTCGCAGGAGATCCAGTTCACGCCGGCCCGCGTGATCATGCAGGACTTCACCGGCGTGCCCTGCGTGGTGGACCTCGCCACCATGCGTGAGGCCGTCAAGGAGCTCGGCGGCGACCCGGCGAAGATCAACCCGCTGGCCCCGGCCGAGCTGGTCATCGACCACTCCGTCATCGCCGACAAGTTCGGCACGGCGGACGCCTTCGGCCAGAACGTGGAGCTGGAGTACGGCCGCAACAAGGAGCGCTACCAGTTCCTGCGCTGGGGCCAGACCGCCTTCGACGAGTTCAAGGTCGTCCCCCCGGGCACCGGCATCGTCCACCAGGTCAACATCGAGCACCTGGCCCGCACGGTCATGGTCCGCAACGGCCAGGCCTACCCCGACACCCTCGTCGGCACCGACTCGCACACCACGATGGTCAACGGCCTGGGCGTCCTGGGCTGGGGCGTCGGCGGCATCGAGGCCGAGGCCGCGATGCTGGGCCAGCCGGTCTCGATGCTCATCCCGCGCGTGGTCGGCTTCAAGCTGACCGGTGAGCTGAAGCCGGGCACCACCGCCACGGACCTCGTCCTCACGATCACCGAGATGCTGCGCAAGCATGGCGTCGTCGGCAAGTTCGTCGAGTTCTACGGAGAGGGCGTCGCCGCCACCTCCCTCGCCAACCGCGCCACCATCGGCAACATGTCGCCGGAGTTCGGCTCCACCGCCGCGATCTTCCCGATCGACGACGAGACCCTGAACTACCTGCGCCTGACCGGCCGTGACGCCCAGCAGGTCGCGCTCGTCGAGGCGTACGCCAAGGAGCAGGGCCTCTGGCTCGACCCGGCCGCCGAGCCCGACTTCTCCGAGAAGCTGGAGCTCGACCTCTCCACGGTCGTCCCCTCCATCGCCGGTCCGAAGCGTCCGCAGGACCGCATCGTCCTCGCCAACGCCGCCGAGCAGTTCAAGATCGACGTGCGCAACTACGTCGACTCCGTGGACGAGGCGGGCAAGGAGTCCTTCCCGGCCTCCGACGCCCCGGCCACCACGAACGGCGTCCCGTCGAACCCGGTCCTGGTGACCGCCCCCGACGGGTCGACGTACGAGCTGGACCACGGCGCGGTGACGGTCGCGGCCATCACCTCCTGCACCAACACCTCGAACCCCTACGTGATGGTCGCCGCCGCGCTCGTCGCGAAGAAGGCCGTCGAGAAGGGCCTGACCCGCAAGCCGTGGGTCAAGACCACCCTCGCCCCGGGCTCCAAGGTCGTCACCGACTACTTCGACAAGGCGGGGCTCACCCCCTACCTCGACAAGGTCGGCTTCAACCTCGTCGGCTACGGCTGCACCACCTGCATCGGCAACTCCGGCCCGCTGCCCGACGAGGTCTCCAAGGCCGTCAACGACCACGACCTGGCCGTGACCTCGGTCCTCTCCGGCAACCGGAACTTCGAGGGCCGCATCAACCCCGACGTCAAGATGAACTACCTGGCGTCCCCGCCGCTGGTCGTCGCGTACGCCCTCGCGGGTTCGATGAAGATCGACATCACGACCGAGGCACTCGGCGTCGACCAGGACGGCAACCCGGTCTACCTCAAGGACGTCTGGCCCACCGAGGCCGAGGTCAACGACGTCGTGGCGAACGCCATCGGCGAGGACATGTTCAACAAGTCCTACCAGGACGTCTTCGCTGGCGACGCCCAGTGGCAGGCGCTGTCGATCCCGACCGGCGACACCTTCGAGTGGGACACCGAGTCCACCTACGTCCGCAAGCCCCCGTACTTCGAGGGCATGGCGCACGAGCCGTCCCCCGTCGAGGACATCCAGGGCGCCCGCGTCCTGGCCAAGCTGGGCGACTCGGTCACCACCGACCACATCTCCCCGGCCGGTGCGATCAAGGCCGACACCCCGGCGGGCAAGTACCTCACGGAGCACGGCGTGCAGCGCCGTGACTTCAACTCCTACGGCTCGCGCCGAGGCAACCACGAGGTCATGATCCGCGGCACGTTCGCCAACATCCGCCTGCGCAACCAGATCGCGCCGGGCACCGAGGGCGGCTTCACGCGTGACTTCACGCAGGAGGACGCGCCGGTCTCGTTCATCTACGACGCCTCGCGCAACTACATCGACCAGGGCATCCCGCTGGTCGTCCTCGCGGGCAAGGAGTACGGCTCCGGATCGTCCCGTGACTGGGCCGCCAAGGGCACCGCGCTCCTCGGCGTCAAGGCCGTCATCGCCGAATCCTACGAGCGCATCCACCGCTCGAACCTCATCGGCATGGGCGTCCTGCCGCTCCAGTACCCGGAGGGCCAGACCGCCTCGTCCCTCGGCCTGACCGGCGAGGAGACCTTCTCCTTCTCCGGCGTCACCGAGCTGAACAACGGCTCGACCCCGCGCACGGTCAAGGTCACCACCGACTCCGGTGTCGAGTTCGACGCGGTCGTCCGCATCGACACCCCCGGTGAGGCGGACTACTACCGCAACGGCGGCATCATGCAGTACGTGCTGCGGTCGCTGATCCGCAAGTAGCCTTCGGCTTCACGCGGTTGAGGGCCGCACCCCCGGATTCCCCCGGGGGTGCGGCCCTCTTGTTTCCTCCGCGGGCCGTGGGGGCTTGTCGCGCAGTTCCCCGCGCCCCTGGGAGCGCCCCTGGCGGGGCGGCTCCTAGGGCTTCGGCCAGCCGCCGTACGGGACCGTGATCAGTTCCAGCGCGTGCCGCGACGGGTCCAGGAAGTACACGCCCTTGCCGCCGTCGTTGCGGTTGATCTCGCCC
This sequence comes from Streptomyces flavofungini, assembly GCF_041028215.1. Taxonomy (GTDB): domain Bacteria; phylum Actinomycetota; class Actinomycetes; order Streptomycetales; family Streptomycetaceae; genus Streptomyces; species Streptomyces flavofungini_B. The sequence continues at coordinate 10,022 of NZ_JASKYR010000111.1, read as the reverse complement.
GGCCGCTGCTGCCGCGGGTCCGCCCAGTGCTCGATGCCGCGGGCCCTGATCTTCTCGTACGCCGCGTCGAACTCGGCGTCCGAGACGAGGAAGGCGTAGTGCTGCGGGGTGAGGTGTTGCGCCGGGACGGTGGCGAAGTCCAGGGTCACCGCGTTGCTCAGGGCCACCGCGATGAACGGGCCCCATTCCCCGGTGATCTCAAGTCCCAGCAGGTCCGTGAAGAACTCCGCGGATTCCCGGTTGTCCCGGGCATGGATGATCGTGTGGTTCAGCTCTACCGACAAGGAATGCCTCCAGAAGGCATCTCCCGACACCTCCATGCCTCACCCAGCCGGTGACCGGCACGCGATGTCGCCAAGGATTGTACGACGCCGACCACGGCGAGGCACGGAGGGGGACGGTCGGCGGGGCCGCCCCCCCCGGGAACCCCGTTCCTAGCAGGTGCAGTCGAAGCGCCACCACTGGCCGACGTTGTTCACCGGCTCCTTGAGTGACAGGGGGTCTCCGGCGCCCGTTGCCGTCAGGACCGTACCGTCGAGGTTGTTGACGACGCGGTACCAGCCGCCGCCCATCTTCTCAAGGCGCCACTGTTCGCCCTTGTTGTCGGCCACCGCGTCCATCAGCGCGGCCACCTTGTCGATGACGTTGTACGACAGGTGGCGGGAGTCGATCAGTTTCGGGGCCACGCGCCAGATGCCGTCGGGGGCGCCGTCGGCGTGCAGGACCCACTTCTGGCGGTCCTGGCCCTGCTCCGGGGCCGCCCCGGTGATCTTCTTGCCCGCCGTGGTGTCACCGTCCGGCAGTTCCATCGCCAGGCCCGTGGCGGAGCGCATCATGACGCGGTCCGCGTCCTTCGGGTCGCTGCCTCCCTTGAGCGCGTCGGGGACGGTGACGCAGTCGGCCAGGGACAGGTCCTCATCGGCGTCCGTCACCAGGCACTTGCCGCTGTCCACGGAGCGCAGTGTGCGGCCCTGCCAGGCCCACTGCTGGGCGGTGGAGTTGTCGCACGTGTCGACCACGATCGCCTGCGCGTCCCCGACGGGGCTCAGGCAGCCCTTCGTACCGGAGTTCACCAGGTAGAAGGCGCCGTTGGCGGTCGGCTTCGGGGTCGTCGTCCGCGCCGCCGCCCTCGGCGGGGTCAGCGGGACCTGGGCCGTGGGCCGCCAGTCCTGGACGAGCTGGTCGTCCGCGCAGTCCGTCAGGCTCGCAGTGCCGAACGTGCCGCTGCGCAGGCACTTGTCGTGCTCGGAGCTGGCGATCTGGTGCTCACCCCGGTCCTCCCACCCGTCCGGCGCGGGGCGCGGGTTCGGCAGCGGACCCGGCGACTCCAGCCACCAGTCCTGCGACGCCCCGAGCGTGCACGGCTCCACGGTGAGCCAGCTCTTGCGGTCCTTGTCGGTCATCGTCAGCGGGTTCTGGGTGAGGCAGCCGCCCACCTTCCGCGAACCGTCGGACTCCCTCTTGAGGTAGAGGTACCTCACGGAGCCGTTCCTGTTCGGCGCCGAGAGGGCCCAGGTGGTGAGGTTGTGGCGGCCGTTCTTGGCCAGCTGCGCCCAGTAGTTGTCCTGCTTGCGGTCCGGGTCCTGGCCGTTGGACGGCTCCTCGCTGCTCGCCAGGTACAGGTCGCCCCGCTTGACCTCGATGTCGGCGAGGATCGGCTGCGGTTCGTCGGAGTCCTGCCTGGTGGTCGGCCCGCCGGGCTTGTGGGCGGTCACGTCCCACCCCTGCTTGTCGGTCTGGCCCTCCTCCTCACCACGGGGGTAGGCGCCGTCGCCGCCCCAGTCGGCGTCGACGAGGTCCCCGCTGTTCGCGCTCCGCAGGACCAGGCGGTGGGTCTCGTCCTCCAGGACGAGCGGGTACGGCTTCTTCAGGGAGACCCGCACATCACCGGGGCCCAGGGCGCGCGCCCCCGCGCAGGCGTAGTAGCCGTTGGACACGGACTGCGTCTGCTCGATGGTCTTGCGCAGGCAGGCGCCCATCGCCTGCTGGCCGTACGCGTTGGGGTGCGCCGCCTCCTGCGTCTCGCCCTGGGTCCAGGGGAGCCCGTCGGAGAGGCCCGGAATCCACCGCACCCACTCACTCGTGTTCGGGTCGGGCGGGCTGCCGAGGGTGTTCTTCTCGTCCGCCTGGGCCGCCCCCTTCCCGCACAGCTGGTGACCGGCGAGCGCGGCCAGCGGGTCGAGGAAGATGGTGTTCTGCGTCGCCGCGACGGAGGCGATCTTGTCGTTCAGGCCGGGCACGACCTCGTAGTGGAGCCAGTCCACGTCCTTGTCGGTCAGCGGGCAGCCACCGGACATCTCCCGCATCCACGCCTTGTTCTCGTAGCGTAGGTTCAGCGAGGAGGGGACGGGGTTGGGGTAACCCTGGATGATGATCTTCGTGTGGCTCTGGCCCGCGTCCGCCAGGGTCTTCTTGATCGCCGCGACCGTCTTGGAGACCGAGTCCTGCACCTTCCCCATCTTCTGGGGGATCTCGTCGCGGCCCTTGTCGCTGCACGGGCGGTTGGCCTCATAGCCGAGGACGCAGTCCTGGGCGATCTTGGAGAAGCCCAGGTCGTTCCCGCCGATGGAGAGCACCACGTACTTGAGGCGGTACTTCCTGGACAGCGTGGCCAACTGCTCGATCTGCGGCCTCTCGCCCTTGAAGGTACGGGTCAGGATGTCGTCGGTCGTGGCGCCGGAACACGCGATGTTCAGCCGCCGCTCCTGCGGGATGCCGAGCACGTCGCCGACCGACTTGATCTCGGCGACATCCGACCGGTGGCACATCTCCTTGCCCTCGCCGGTGGTCCCGTACACCCGCTTCGGGTCATGCTCGCACTTCTCCTCGACCCCGCTGCCGGAGCAGTTGAACGCGGTCCGGTCGGTGCCGAACGAGGAGCCGTTCTTGGCCTTGGCGCTGTACTGGCCGTTGGAGCCGTTGCCCTGCCAGCGCCCGGCCTCACCGGAGATGTAGCTGTCGCCCATCGACACCACGGCGTCCTGGCAGCCGTCGTCGGCCGCCGCCGACCGCGCGGCGCCCGCGAAGCCCCAGCCGCACTTGTGGGGCGGATTCAGCGCCACGGGGGAGTGGTCGGAGTACCGGCCCGGCTCGTCGACCCGTTCGGGGACGGTCTGACCCGGCTGGTTGACGTTGCCCGCGAGCGCGTAGTCGAGTTCCTTGCCGTGGATGTGCGTCGGCTTGCCGGTGTTGTGCAGGGTCATGCCGTTGAGGTTGCCGAGGTCCTTCGGTTCCTTGTTGAAGTCCCCGCCGACCACGACGTTGTACTGCGGACTTTGCGCCTTCGCCCAGGTCCAGGCCCGCTGCGCCTGCGCCTCCGCGTCGTTGCCGTTCTGGGCGGCGTGCAGGCTGAAGTACACGTCGTTGCCGAAGCGCACGCCCAGCATCGGGCGAGTATCGGAGCCGACCCGCCCCATGATGATCGTCTCGTCGGCGGGTTCCCGCGTGACGACCGTGGGGTTCACGCGGTGACCATTGACGTCCCAGTTGACTCGGTAGATGTGCCAGGTGTCTTTGCTGTTGAACTTCCAGGTCTTGTGCTGGACCTGGTTGATGGTCTCGAACTGGCCGTTGACGATCTGGTTGGGCGTGGGCGTGGTCACGTTGGTGGCGCTGCCCGGTACGTCCATGGGGCCGCCCTCTTGGACAAGGGCGATGTCCGGCTTACCAGTCAGAGGGTCGGCAAGCAGGGGGTTCTTGAGGGTGTCCCACTTCGCGGCGGGGTCGTTTGGGCCGTCGCCCGCGCCCTGCATGTTCCAGGTGAGGATGGTGCGGTCGATGGCGGCGGCGTGCGCCGGGGCGGCGCCGACGGTGGCGGTGAGCGCGGTCAGCATCGCCGCGAAGAGGGCGGTGACCAGTACGAAGACGAGCGGCACTCGGAGTCTTGCGCCGCCCCCTCGGAGCGGGGGGCTCTGCGCTAATGCGGGGTTCATGACGTACGTACGTCCTTCCCGGACCGGTGGGTGTGCGCTTCTGCGACACCGGCAGTAGATGCTAGGTGCACCGGTCCGGGGGCCAGGGGGGTCCTGGCGTGAACCCGCCGTTAAGTTCTAGGACTTGGGGAGGGACAGGAAGGCGGTCCAGGCGCCCGGGGCCACGGTGAAGTGGGGGCCTTCCGGGTTCTTGGAGTCCCGGATGTGAATGGCGGAGGGGTGCGCGGCGACCTCCAGGCAGGCGCCGCCCTGTTCGCTGCTGTAGCTGGACTTCCGCCACTCGTAGGCGACTTCGAGGCAGGCGCCGCCCTCGCTGCCACTGTAGGTTGACTTGAACCACGTAAGCGCGGTGCCGCTCATTGCTCTCCTAGCAGACGGTCCAACAGGTCCCTGGTGTCTTCGGGGTTGAGGGCCTGCGTCCGCAGCATCGCACACTTGTGGGCCAGGATCGCCACCTCGTCCGGATTGGCGATCAGCTGGCTTCCGCGCTGGGTTTCGGTGTAAGCGAGCCGCTGGTGCTCAGGAGTCTCAAGCAGCACGAAGGGGCCGTCAAGGGCTGCGTGGGTGGTACGCCCGAACGGCAGGACTTGCAGGGCAAGGCCCGGCAAATCAGCGTACTCACGTAGCCGGTGCAGTTGTTGCGTGTAGACATCCCGACCGCCAAGGCAGTCGCGTAGCACGGCCTCCCAGATCACGAAGCTGGTGGTCGGCGGGACCCTGCGGTGCAGGATGTCCTGCCGCTCCACTCGCATTGCGACGAACTGCTCGATCTCATCTTCATCGAGAACGGGGACGCGGCTACGGAAGACCGCCCGCGCATACGCTTCCGTTTGGAGCAGCCCTGGGAGTACCAAGCCCTCGTACCAAGAGATCGCGATCGCCTCCCGCTCGCAGTCCAGGTACTCCTCGGCCCACCGAGGGATCAGATCCACCTCCGGCATGTTCTCGACGGCAGTCTGCAGCGCCCCGCCCGTTTCCAGGAACTTGTCGAGCTGCACCGCCAGATCCATCTTCAGGGGGCGCCGCCCTTGCTCAATAGAGGCAATGTGCTCCCTGCTAACCATGAACTGCTCAGACAGTGTTTCCTGGGTGTACCCAGCCGCCTCGCGATACAGGGCGAGCAAGGCGCCCACCATCCGCATCGCCGACGTGTTCCTCCGTGACCCTTGCTTCGAGCCGCGCATACGGATCAACTCCCAGCCTGGGGCCGTACATGCAACAGCCAAACCAGTACGGCTCGGCTGTACGACCTTACGTACTGGTTCATGATGGCCACGGAACGTGAGCATTCTCACGTGAACCAAGAAACTCCACCCCTGATCTCGCACGACCCGCGTCAGCACTTCTACCGGCGCGAACGCCAGTCCGTCCCCGCAGCCCGAGCCTTCGCGAGCGCCACGCTCGACGACTGGGGCATCGAACCCCTCCGCGCGTACGACATCACTCTCTGCGTCAGCGAGCTGGTGACCAACGCCCTGCTGCACGGCGTCCCGCCGGGACGCGGATACGCGCTGTACCTGACCCACGCCGACGCCGTACTCCGCGTCGAGGTGCACGACAGCGGCGACGGCTGGCCCGAGCCCGGCAGCGGAGGGGAGGCCGACACATCGGGGCGCGGCCTCCTGCTGGTGGCGGCCCTGGCCGACCGGTGGGGCGCGGAGGGACGCGCGCCCGGCAAGATCGTGTGGTGCGAGTTCGACGACGAAGGCCGCGCCTGCCCGCCGGACGCTCCGGTGAGCGGTCCGTCGGACAGGCGCGGCCCGTCGGTCAGTCAGCCAGCAGTTCCACCTCCGCCAGCGTCGCCGACCCCTTGGGTACAAGGCGGTAGTGCCCGTACGAGCCCGGGTGGCGCACAGTGAACGCCCGGGTCTGCTGGTTCCAGGCGAAGGACTCGCCGGAGCGGCGGTCGAGCGTCTTCCACCTGCGGCCGTCCTTGGAGCCTTCGAGGACCCAGCCCTTTGGCGCCTTCGCCCGGTCGGCGGAGGACGTCAACGTGTACTGAACCGCCTTCGCCGAGCCGGTGACCGGCAGTGTGATCGCCGAGTCCGACGTGGTCTCCGTCGCCGAGGAGTTGTCGAAGAGCGCGCCCTCACCCTTGAGGGCGTCCTTCTTCGGGGACGGGACCTTGTCGTCCTGGGTGATGGACGCGGGCTGCGCGTTCTTGCCGGTGGCCCAGGCGGACGGCTTGGGGCCCATGTCGAACTCCAGGACACCGCCGTTGGCGACGGCCTTGTGCGGCAGGGCCGTGGAGTTCCACTTCTTGCCGTTGACCTTTAGGCCCTGCACGTAGATGTTCTTCGCGCTGTTCTTCGGGGCCTTCACCACCAGGTCGCGGCCGTTGTCCATGTGCACCGTCATCCTGGTGAACTGCGGCGAGCCGATCGCGTACTCGCCGCTGCCCATGACCAGCGGGTAGAAGCCGAGCGAGGAGAAGAGGTACCAGCCGGACTGCTCGCCGTTGTCCTCGTCGCCGTGGTAGCCCTGGCCGATCTCGCTGCCGGTGTAGAGGCGGGAGAGGACCTCGCGGACCTTCTCCTGCGTCTTGGCGGGCTGCCCGGCCGCGTCGTACATGTACGCGGCGTGGTGGGCGACCTGGTTGGAGTGGCCGTACATTCCCATGCGGACGTCGCGCGCCTCGGTCATCTCGTGGATGACGCCTCCGTAGGAGCCCGCGAACTCGGCGGAGCCGGTCTCGGGGGTCGCGAAGTACGCGTCGAGCTTGGAGCCGAGGCCCTTGCGGCCGCCGTAGAGGTTGGCGAGGCCGCGCGAGTCCTGCGGGGCGGTGAAGGCGTAGCCCCAGGCGTTGGTCTCGGTGTAGTCGTGACCCCACACGCGCGGGTCGAACTTCGCCGAGTCGACGCGCCACACGCCCTTGGCGTCCTTGCCCTGGAAGAAGCCGGGGGAGGTGCCCGCGCCCGCCGCCTTGTCGTCGAAGAGGTTCACGTAGTCACGGGCGCGGTTGAGGAAGTACGCGGACTCCTCCTTGTAGTGCTTCTTGCCCGTCTTCTTGTAGAGGGCGGCGCCCATCTTGGCGATGCCGTAGTCGTTGAGGTAGCCCTCAAGCGCCCAGGAGAGGCCCTCGTGCGTCTCGCTGCTCGTGTAGCCGAGGAACGGCGAGGTCTTCATGCCCTTGCGGCCCACGCCCGAGCTGGGCGGCGCGACCGTCGCGTTCTTCAGCGCGGCGTCGTACGCGGCCTCCGCGTCGAACTTCACGCCCTTGGTGTACGCGTCGGCGAACGCCACGTCGGAAGAGGTGCCCGTCATCAGGTCGGCGGCGCCCGGCGAGGACCAGCGCGAGGTCCAGCCGCCGTCCTTGTAGTGCTGCACGAAGCCGTCGACCAGCTCGCCCGCCTTCTTGGGGGTGAGGAGCGAGTACGCGGGCCAGGTCGTGCGGTAGGTGTCCCAGAAGCCGTTGTTCACATACGGCTTGCCGTCGACGATCCTGGCGCCGGTGTGGGTCGGCGTGTCCTGGCCGGTCGCGGGGGAGAAGGGCGAGGCGTACTGGTACTTGCTCTTGCCGCCCGCGCCCCTGACCTTCTCGAAGCCCGAGTTGGGGTACAGGTAGAGGCGGTACAGGGAGGAGTACAGCGTCGTGCGCCGGCCCTCGCTCGCGCCCTCGACCTCCACCCTGCCGAGGACGTCGTCCCACGCCTTCTGGGCGCGGTCCTTGACCCGGTCGAAGGAGGTGCCCGCCGGTATCTCCTGGGCCAGGTTGTCCTTCGCCTGGTCCACGCTGAGCAGGGAGGTGGCGAGGCGCAGGGTGACCGTGCGGTCCTTGCCGGGCTTGAAGCGGAGGTAGCCGGTGACGTCACCGCCACCGCCGCCGTCCAGCTTGCCGCCCGCCGTGGCCGGGGTGTCGAAGGTGCCGTAGACGAAGAGGCGGGTCGCGCCGGTCGACAGGCCGGACTTCACGTCCGAGTAACCCGTGACGATGCCCTTCTCCTTGTCGAGGGTCAGGCCGCCCTTGTCGTTGACGTTGTCGAAGATCACGCTCGCGTCGTCACCGGGGTAGGTGAACTTCATCATCGCGGCGTGGTCGGTCGGCGCCATCTCGGCCTTCAGGCCGTTCTCGAACGTCACGCCGTAGTAGTGCGGGCGCGCCGTCTCCTTCTCGTGCCGGAAGGGCAGGGCCCGCTTGGTGCGCGAGGCGCTCGGGGTGTCCTTGTCGACGGACGGCATGAGCTGGAACGTCTGCCGGTCGCCCATCCACGGGCTCGGCTCGTGGCTCGCGCCGAAGGCCTGCATCGTCGGCAGGTTGTCGTCGTTGTTGCCGCGCGCGTAGTCGTACAGCCAGCTCAGGGAGCCCGCGTTGGTGACCGGCGTCCAGAAGTTGAAGCCGTGCGGAACCGCCGTGGCGGGGAAGTTGTTGCCGCGCGAGAAGCCGCCGGAGGAGTTGGTGCCGCGCCGGGTGTCGGCGTAGTCGGAGGCGTGCGCCCTGGGCTTGGCGGGGGCCTGCTCCTTGAGCGAGACGTCGTCCAGCCAGCCACGGAACTTGGCCGGGCCCTTGGGCGCGTCGTAGGCGACCAGGATGCGGTCCACGGTCTTGCCGCGCGCCACGTCGCCGATCTGCGACTCGACGTTGTTCCACTGGTTCACGTAGAGCACCTTGGCGGCGCCCTGGCCGCGCGGGGTGAGCGCGAAGCCGTGCTGGTCGACGGCCTTGAGGTCGCTCAGATAGGTGCCGTCGGTGAAGGCCAGGTCCACGGCGACGTTCGTCGCGGCGTAGTCCAGGTCGCCCTCGGCCATCGAGGGGAAGACGCGGTAGCCGAGCCGGGTGTCGCGCTTCACCGGGACATTGACGTCGAAGACCTTGTTGTACGAATAACCCCGGCCGTCGGCCTTGTGGCTGCCCGCGTAGCGCAGCGCGTGCTTGCCCGTGAACCCGGCGCGCGCCTTTGCGGTGGGGGAGCCGCTGGGGCCCCGGTCCACCAGGCTCAGCATGTCCTCGGGGGCCGGGGACCCGGTGCCGCCCACGGAGAGCTGGACGTCGGCGAGCTGGAGGGCGTCGGAGGCGCCGTTGTTGCCGGTGAAGTCGATGCGGAAGTGCGAGTAGGCCGTCGCGTTGTCGAAGTCGTACTTCTTCGTCTTGTGGCGCCCGTCGAAGGTCTCGCCCTTGCGCTCGTCGAGGACCTTCCAGTCCTCGCCGTCGGTGGAGCCCTTCAGGGTCCAGTCCTTCGGGTCGCGCTCGGCGTGGTCGTTGGCGGAGGTCAGCGCGTACGTCACGGCCTTGGCGGGCTCGTCGAGGTCGAACTCGACCCAGCCCGTCTTCGCGAACGTCAGCCACTTGCTGGTGGCCTCGCCGTCGATGAGGTTGTCCGCCACCTCGCCGGAGCCCGCGTTCTCGCCGCTGGCCCGGACTTCGGTGACGTGGTTCATCACGCTGCCGGGCAGGCCCGCGCTGAACTCGCCGTTGACGCCGGAGGCCTTCTTCTTGCCGTCGGCGCCGGTCTCCACGGTGTTCAGCCAGTCCGGTGCGGCCTCGCCCTCCTCGAAGGAGGAGCTGAATTCGGCTTCGGTGCGCGGTGGTTTCTCGGGCCCGGCGACGGCGGCCCCCTGCGCCGCCACGACGAGCGCCAGCGCCATCGATCCGATGACGGCTGCCGAGCGCGTCCCGGGAATCCCCGGACGCTGGTGTCTGTATCGAGGTCTGCGAGCCTGGTGCGGCATCCCCGAGCCCCTCCTTGCGGGTTGGACAACGTTGTCACGATCGCTACGCAAGCTCTAGTAGGGAGTGAAGTGGTGAGGGGTGTCAAGGCTGTTGCCGCGATTCGCGGGGCGCGAGTTTCTGTCGGTGGATCAGCTCCGCTCCGCTGCCCGCTTTCGGTACCCTCACCTGCGGAATGGGGGAGGTGGCGGGGGCATGCATCCGCTCGGGGGCGGCGATCCCACGTCGATCGGCGCGTACACGCTCTTCGGCAGGCTCGGCAGTGGCGGCATGGGCGAGGTGTTCCTCGGCCGGGGGCCGGACGGGAGCCTCGCCGCGATCAAGGCGGCGCGGTCCGAACTCGCCCACGATGTCGCGTTCCGCCGCAGGTTCGCGCGCGAGGTGGACGCCGCGCGCAAGGTCGACGGGCGGTTCACCGCGGCCGT
>NZ_JASKYR010001109.1:0-2121 GCF_041028215.1 Streptomyces flavofungini | reverse complement strand
CGCCCGAGCCGCGCTGGATGAGCCGCGYCGGCAGCTCGACCCGCTCCGGGGCCCCGGACGCGCCGTCGAGCTGCCGGAAGAGCCGCTCCGCCGCCGTCCTGCCGATCTGGGCCGCGTCCTGCGCGACGACGGTCACGCCGGGTTCGAGCAGATCCGCGAGTTCGATGTCGTCGAAGCCGACCAGCGCCACCGGGCGGTCGAGCGCGGCCAGGACCCGTACGACCGTCACGGTCACCCGGTTGTTGCCCGCGAAGATCGCCGTCACCGGCTCGGGGCTGCCCAGCATCTCCTCGGCCGCCCTCCGCACCCGCTCCGGGTCGGTCAGGCCGAGCGAGACCCACGCCTCGTCGACCGGGATCTCCGCGTCCTCCATCGCGGCACGGTAGCCGCGCAGGCGTTCTATCGAGGTGTGGATGCGCGGCTGGTCGCCGATGAAGCCGATCCGGCGGTGTCCGTGCGCGATGAGGTGCGCCACGCCGTCGCGCGCCCCGCCGAAGCTGTCGGAGAGCACCGCGTCGGCGTCGATCTTCCCGGCGGGCCGGTCGACGAATACCGTCGCGACACCGGCGGCGATCTCCGGTTCCAGATAGCGGTGGTCGTCACCGGCCGGAATGATCACGAGACCGTCGACCCGGCGCGCGCAGAGCGCGAGCACCAGCTCCTGCTCGCGGTCCGGGTCCTCGGCGCTCGATCCGTTGATCAGCAGCGCACCGTGCGCCCGCGCGACCTCTTCGACGGCGCGGCTCAGGGGGCCGTAGAACGGGTCGGCGAGGTCTTCGAGCACCAGCCCGATACTGGCCGTGCGGCCCTTGCGCAGCACGCGCGCGCTGTCGTTGCGCCGGAAGCCGAGGGCCTCGATGGCCTCCTGCACGCGCCGTTCGGTGTCGGGGGTGACGCCCGGTTCGCCGTTGACGACACGGGAGACCGTCTTCAGGCCGACTCCCGCGCGTGCGGCGACGTCCTTCATGGTCGGACGGTTGCCGTAGCGGCTGGCGGGTCGTCTGGCGGCGGTCTCTGCCACGGTGCGCTGTCCTGTCCTGTCGTCCATCGGGTCGTCCATGAGCATGTGGCGTCGAGCATAGGGCCTGGACAACGTTGTCAGATGCAAGGGAGACTGACCTTCGCACTCTCCGGCCTGCTCATACACAGGAGACCCGACACAGATGCACATGGACCTCGTCGCCGCACTCGACATCGGCGGCACCAAGATCGCCGGCGCCCTGGTGGACCGCGGGGGGCGCATACTGCTGCGCGCCCAGCGGCCGACCCCCGCGCGCGAGGACGGCGACACGGTGATGCGGGCGGTCGAGGAGGTCCTCGGCGAGCTGACCGCCAGCGGTCTCTGGGGCGGAGCGGCCGCCGTCGGCATCGGCAGCGCGGGCCCGGTGGACGCCTCGGCGGGCACGGTCAGCCCCGTCAACGTCCCCGGCTGGCGCGGCTACCCCCTGGTCGACCGGGTGCGCGCCGTCACCGGCGGCCTCCCCGTGGCGCTGGTCGGCGACGGCGTGGCCATGACGGCCGCCGAGCACTGGCAGGGCGCCGCGCGCGGCCACGACAACGCCCTCTGCCTCGTCGTCTCGACCGGCGTCGGCGGCGGCCTCGTCCTCGGCGGCAAGCTGCACCCCGGCCCCACGGGGAACGCGGGCCACATCGGTCACATCAGCGTCGACCTCGACGGCGACCCCTGCCCGTGCGGTGCCCGCGGCTGCGTCGAACGCATCGCCAGCGGCCCGAACATCGCCCGCCGCGCGGTGGCGGACGGCTGGCGCCCCGGCCCCGACGGCGACACCTCGGCGGCGGCGGTGGCCGACGCCGCCCGCGCGGGCGACCCGGTGGCCATCGCCTCCTTCGAGCGCGCGGCCAAGGCGCTCGCCGCGGGCATCGCCGCCACGGCCACGCTCGTCGAGATCGACATCGCGGTGATCGGCGGCGGAGTGGGCAAGGCGGGCGACGTCCTCTTCACCCCGCTGCGCCGCTCACTGCGCGAGTACGCCACGCTCTCCTTCGTACGGGACCTCACCGTGGCGCCCGCGCTGATGGGCACGGACGCGGGGCTCGTGGGGGCGGCCGCGGCGGCGCTGAGCGGTGAGGTGAGCGGTGAGGTGAGCGGGGCTGGTGGGG
>NZ_JASKYR010001108.1:0-2293 GCF_041028215.1 Streptomyces flavofungini | reverse complement strand
GCCTTCCCCAGCGCCAACGCCACCCTCATCCCGGAGGCGAGCCTGGCCAGGGCCTCCGGGATGAGGGTGGCGTTGGCGCTGGGGAAGGCACAGACCCGCACCCGGCCCGAGCGCAGCCGCGTGATCGCGTTCATCTGCTGCTGGGCCGCGGAGATGTCGTCCAGGATGATCCCGGCGTGCCGGGAGAGCGCCTCGCCCGCCTCCGTCAGCCGCATACGGCGCCCCACACGTGTGAACAGCGCGGTGCCGACGGACCGTTCGAGGGCCTTCATCTGCTGGGTGATCGCGGGCTGCGTGTAGCCGAGGGAACGAGCGGCCGCCGAGTACGACCCGGCCTTGACCACTTCATGGAACGTCTTGATGTGCCGTGAATCGAACACCGCTGAATCATAAGCAGATGTTGGGATGACCGAACCGACCGGGCGCCCGGCCCCGGCGACCCATCGGCGACCCGTCGGCGCCCCAGCCATCCGAACCCCGAACTCCGTACATACAAACACCTGAGCAGTTGTTCCCTTGAACAGGTGATCGTTGCGCCAGGAATTGCGCGGGGCTCCCGTGATTGACGATGCTTACGGTGCGCGAGCGACGGGCTGCAGACCGTGAGCGCGTACTCGTACTGATCCTGAAAGTCCCACAAGGAGAAGCACCACCATGAACCTCATCACTGACGTCGTCGCCGGTCTCGCCCACTTCCTCGGCTGGCTGGTCTGACGTCACCCGGAGCGATCGGCGGCGGCGCCGTCTCCCCCCGTCCCAGGGGGAGGCGGCGCCGCCGTGTTCGTGGGGCACGCCACCCGGGGCAGAGATGAAGTGGTGGACTGGAGCGACACGAGTACAACCACAAGGAGTACGAGACGTGGATCCGCTTTTCCCCGCCCTGGCGGCCCCGCACACGGCGCCCCCCGGCGATGCCCTGCGGTTCGGCGACCGCTCGCTGAGCCACTCCGAACTGGCCCTGACGGCCGCCGCCCTGGCCGAACGGCTCCGGGGCGCGGGCCGGGTCGCCGTCTGGGCCACCCCGTCCCTGGAGACCGCGGTCGGCGTCGTGGCGTCGCTCCTGTCCGGCGTCCCCGCCGTGCCGCTCAACCCCAGGTCGGGCGGCGGCGAGCTGACGCACATCGTGACAGACAGCGCCCCCTCCCTCGTCCTCGCGGAGCCGGGCGCGGAACTGCCGCCCGCACTGGCGGAGTTGCCCCGCGTCGACGTGGACGTCACCGCCCGGCACCCGGCCCCGGCCGTCGAACCGGCCGACCCCGAGGCCCCCGCCCTGATCGTCTACACCTCGGGCACGACGGGCCCGCCCAAGGGCGCCGTCCTGCCCCGGCGCGCGATCGCCGCGACGCTGGACGCCCTGGAGGACGCCTGGCAGTGGAGCGGCGACGACATCCTGGTGCACGCGCTGCCGCTGTTCCACGTGCACGGCCTCATCCTCGGCACCCTGGGCCCGCTGCGGCGGGGCGGTGCGGTGCGCCACCTCGGCCGCTTCAGCACCGAGGGCGTGGCGCGCGAGCTGGACTCGGGGGCGACCATGCTGTTCGGGGTGCCGACGATGTACCACCGGATCGCCGAGGCGCTGCCGGACGAGCCGCGCCTGGTCAAGGCGCTCGGCGGCGCCCGCCTGCTGGTCTCGGGGTCGGCGGCGCTGCCGGTCCACGACCACCAGCGCATCACGTCCGCCACGGGGCGCCGTGTCGTCGAGCGGTACGGCATGACCGAGACGCTGATGATCACCAGCGTCCGCGTGGACGGCGAGCCGCGCGCGGGCGCGGTCGGGGTGCCGCTGCCCGGGGTGGAACTGCGGCTGGTCGACGAGGCGGGCGAACCGCTCCCGGCCGGCGACCCGGAGGCGGTCGGCGAGATCCAGGTGCTCGGGCCGAACCTGTTCACGTCCTACCTCAACCGCCCCGACGCGACGGCGGAGGCGTTCGCACCGGGCGGCTGGTTCCGCACCGGCGACATGGCGCTGCGGGACCCCGACGGTTATGTGCGCATCGTCGGCCGCAAGGCCACCGACCTCATCAAGAGCGGCGGCTACAAGATCGGGGCGGGTGAGATCGAGAACGCGCTCCTGGAGCACGAGGGGGTGCGGGAGGCGGCGGTCACCGGCGAGCCGGACGCGGACCTCGGCGAGCGCGTCGTGGCCTGGGTGGTCCCGTCCGACGCGGCGGCGCCCCCGTCGGCGGCGGAACTCGCGGACCACGTCGCGTCCCGGCTGGCCCCGCACAAGCGCCCGAGGTCGGTGCGGTACCTGGCGGCGCTGCCGCGCAACGACATGGGCAAGGTCATGAAG
>NZ_JASKYR010001107.1:0-1823 GCF_041028215.1 Streptomyces flavofungini | reverse complement strand
GACCCCGGCCCCGCGCTCGCCGACCGCCTCGCCCTGCTCGACCGGCCCGCCTTCGCCGACTTCTTCGACCCCGACGGCACCGGGCACCCCTTCTCCATGCGGGCCGTCGCCCACCATCCGCTGCGGGTCCGCGTCGACCTGCCCGAGCACGGCCACGAGGAGGCCTCGCGGCTGCTCGCGCGGCTGCTGCTCGCCCAGTTCGGCCATGTGGTGCGCGGCCGTCCCCGGCGCCCGCACTTCGCCTGCCTGCTCCTGGACGACGCGGCCCGCACCGTCACCGCGGAGAGCGTGCGCGCCATCCAGCGGCTGCGGTCGCTGAACGCGGGCGTCGTGCTCGGCCTGCGCACCATCGGCGAGGTGCCCGAACCGCTCCAGGGACCGCTGTACGCGGCGGTCGGCTGCCGGATGGCGTTCTCCGGCGTGACGACCTGGGACGGGCGGCGGTTCACCGAGGCGTGGGGCACCGAGTGGATCGAGACCAAGGAGGTCGCCCAGCACACCGTCTTCGCCGACCAGGCGGTGACCCGCGCCCTGCACTCGCTGCGCAAGCTGGTCACCGGCAAGGCGGTGACGACGGACGCCGTCACCGTCCGCAAGGTCGAGCGCGAACGCTGGTCCGCCTCCGACCTCGCCCACGCCCTGCCCCCCGGCCACGCCGTGCTCTCGCTGACCACGGTCCGCGGTGAGCACGCGCCGCCGCTCCTCGTCGACCTGCGGGGGTAGTTCCGGACACCACCCGGCGGGGTGACGCGTCCGGCTTTCACGGCGTGTCCATACCGTACGGTGAGGCAGAATCGACACAGGCCGTTCATACGGACCGGCCAAAAGATCCACATCCTGCCGCAGACCTGAAGGTCCCATGCCGCCCACGCTCGCCTCGCTCGTCCACCACTCCGCGCTCAAGCTGACCGTGCGCGCCGGCGAGGAACGCCTGGACACCCCCGTGCGCTGGGCACACGCCAGCGAACTCGCCGACCCCGTGCCCTACATGGAGGGCGGCGAACTGCTCCTGATCACCGCGCTCACACTGGACGCCGAGGACCCGGCGGCCATGCGGCGCTATGTGCGGCGGCTCGCCGATGCCGGAGTGGTCGGCCTCGGCTTCGCCGTCGGCGTCCACTACCCCGACATCCCCAAGGCCCTCGTCGACGCCGCCGCGGAGGCGGACCTGCCGCTCCTGGAAGTGCCGCGCCGCACCCCCTTCCTCGCCATCAGCAAGGCCGTGTCCGCCGCCATCGCAGCCGAGCAGTACAAGGCGGTCACCGCCGGGTTCGCCGCCCAGCGCGAACTGACCAGGCAGACGCTGAGCGACGGCCCCGATGGCCTGCTCCTCGCCCTCGCCGGACAGGTCGACGGCTGGGCCGCGCTGTACGACGCCTCGGGCACCGTCGTCGCCGCCGCACCGGAGTGGGCCGCGCGCAGGGCCGCCCGGCTCACCGCCGACGTCGAGCGCCTGCGGGAGCGGCCCGCCCCCGCCAGCTCGGTCGTCGGGGGCGCCGAGGACCGCGTGGAGCTGCACTCGCTCGGCACCGGACGCAGACCGCGCGCCGCGCTCGCCGTCGGCACCGCGTCCACCCTCGGCACCGCCGAGCGGTACGCGGTGCACTCCGCCATCGCCCTGCTCACCCTCACCACCGAGCGCTCCCGGTCGCTGCACGCCGCCGAGCAGCGGATCGGCTCCGCGGTGCTGCGGATGCTGCTCGCGGGGGAGCCCGACCACGCCCGCACCGTCGCCGGTGAGCTGTACGGAGGCCTCCTGGACGCTCCCTTCCGCCTCGTCGTCGCCGAGGTGGCGTCCGCGTCGGCSRCGGCGRGGGCGGGCG
>NZ_JASKYR010001106.1:0-1619 GCF_041028215.1 Streptomyces flavofungini | reverse complement strand
AGGCCGTACTGCGCTACCGCGCGGCCGACGGCTCCGAGCAGCAGCTCATCCGCCGCTCGGCGCCCGGCACCCCGCACCCGGAGTGGCAGATCCTGCACGAGCTGCGCGGCATGAACGTGCCCCCGCAGCAGGTGCTCGAACTCCACACCGAGCTGGAGTCCTGCGAGCTGCCGGGCGCCTACTGCGCCCGGATGATCCGCGAGACCTGGCCGCAGGCGCGGATCACGTCCATCGCCCCGTACGGCAGGGACCACGCGTCCCGGCAGCAGGGCATGCAGCAGCTCCTGGCGCACCAGGGCGAGCTGCACCAGGTCGCGGACGGCCCGGCGCGCCCGGCGCCGGTGCGTGCCCCGTTGCAGCAGATGCCGCCCGTACCGGTGCTTCCGCCCGAGGGCATCGCCCAGGAGCTGGCCGCCGCCTTCGGACCCGGCGTCTTCCGCTTCGACCAGCGCGCGGTGTCGCGCCAGGGCGTGCCGGACATCGTGGCCCACACGCTCGTGGTGGCGGGGCTGCCCGTCGACTTCGGGCCGTTCTTCTGGGCGCAGGCCCAGCCGGGGCGCCCGGTGCCGACGCTGGCGGAGCTGGCGCAGGAGCGGGGCGTGCAGCCCGCGTCCGACGCGGGCTCGTACCTGGTCATGGGCAGTGACTTCGGCCGGGCGCTCTGCGTCCAGTACGGCACGGCGAACATAGTGGCCGTGCCGGTGGAGGCGGGTCCCGGCGGCGCTCCGGTGCCGCCGCAGTTCGTGAACACGGGCCTGCCGGAGTTCGCGCGCTGCATGGCGCTGCTCGGCCGCATGTGGCGGCTGCGGTTCGGCCTCAACCAGGAGCAGGCGGGCCGCTGGACCGTCGACTTCCAGAACCAGCTCGCCGCCCTCGACCCGGCGGCGCTCGGTTCGCCGGAGAGCTGGTGGTCGGTGCTCCTCGAGCAGATGTGGGACGGGCTGCTGTAGCGGAGGCCTGGCCCGTACGGGTGAGGACGGGGCGCTCGACCTGCGTGACGGGCCGGGCGCCCCGATCATGCGGTCATGGCGGAGAGCGGTGATCGGACAGGGCCGTCGGCCGGGCGGCGATGGGTGAAGCGGGCGGCGTTCACGCTGCTCGCGCTGACCGTGGTGGTGGCCGCGTACGGCACGGGCCTGTACTTCTGGGCCGGTTCGCGCATCCGCACCACACCGGCGTTCGCCGACTACGCGGGCCGCCCGGAGCCGGGAAAGGGGACCACCTGGCTGCTCGTCGGCTCCGACAGCCGTGCCGCGCTGACCCCCGAACAGCGCAAGGCGCTGCACGTCGGCGACGAGCAGGTGCTGAACACCGACACGATCATGCTCCTGCACTACGGGGAGCACGGGCCGCGGCTGGTCTCGCTGCCGCGTGACTCGTACGTGCCGATCCCCGGGCACGGCAAGGGGAAGATCAACTCCGCCTACGCGACGGGCGGTGCCCCGCTGCTGACCCGTACCGTCGAGCGGGCCACCGGGGTGCGCGTCGACCACTACGCCGAGGTGGACTTCCTCGGCTTCGTCGGCATCGTCGACGCGCTGGGCGGTGTCCCGGTCCGCGTGCCCCGGGGCGGTCTGCGCGACGCGCGGTCGGGGGCGGACTTCGACGGGGGCCGCCGT
>NZ_JASKYR010001105.1:0-1881 GCF_041028215.1 Streptomyces flavofungini | reverse complement strand
GACTACGGCTGCGAGCCGTCCGCCGCGCACCCCCGCCCGGTCGTCCTCGTGCACGGCACCTTCGGGAACTCCGTCGACAACTGGCTGGTCCTCGCGCCCTACCTGGTCAGGCGCGGCTACTGCGTCTACTCCCTGGACTACGGCCAGCTGAAGGGCGTGCCGTTCTTCAACGGGCTCGGGCCCATCGACAAGTCGGCCGAGCAGCTCGACGCCTTCGTCGACAAGGTGCTCGCCGCGACGGGTGCGCGGAAGGCGGACCTCGTCGGCCACTCGCAGGGCGGCATGATGCCCCGCTACTACCTGAAGTTCCTCGGCGGCGCCGACAAGGTGAACGCCCTGATCGGCCTCGCCCCCGACAACCACGGCACCACCCTGCTGGGCCTCACCAAGCTGCTGCCGTACTTCCCCGGCATCGAGGACCTGCTGACCACGGCCACCCCGAGCCTCGCCGACCAGGTGGCGGGATCGCCCTTCCTCACCAAGCTCAACGCGGGCGGCGACACGGTGCCCGGTGTGCGCTACACCGTCATCGCGACCAAGTACGACGAGGTCGTCACCCCGTACCGCACACAGTTCCTGAACGGCCCTGACGTGCGCAACGTGACCCTCCAGGACCTGTGCCCCGTCGCCCTCTCCGAGCACGTGGCCATCGGCATCCTGGACCGCGTCGCCCACCACGAGGTGGCCAACGCCCTCGACCCGGCGCACGCGACGCCGAGCACGTGCCTGTCATGACACGCGCCCGGCATCGTCCGCGCTGACTCCTTCGGGGCTCAGCGGCCGTGGCGCCCGGCGGCCCGACGACGCGTCGTGGCGAACATCGCCGCGGCGCCGATCGCCAGAACGGCGGCGCCGCCCATGGCGATGTACGGCGTGGTGCTGTCGCCGCCGGTCTCGGCGAGGCGGTCGTCCGCGGCTGTGACGGGCTTCCCCGCGGAGCCCTGCGCCGCGGTCCTGTCGCCGGGCGTCTCCTCGGCGGCGGCCTCCTCGGCGGGCGCGGGGGCGGTGGCCTCGGCGCCGGTCTTCGCGTCGGCGTCACCGTGGCCGTGGTGCTCGACGGTCGACTTGTCGGCACCGGCCGCGATGTCCTCCGCGGAGGGCGCGGAGGCCGCCGGGGCGGGCGCGGCACCGCCCGAGCCGCCGGTGTCCTTGCCGAAGACGACGTCGGAGCAGGTGTAGAAGGCCTCGGGGGAGTCCGAGCGCTGCCAGATCGAGTAGATGAGGTGACGGCCGGACTTCGCCGGGATCGTCCCGTCGAAGACGTAGTCGCCGTTCTCCATCTTCGGGTCGGTGACGTCGACGAAGGGCTTGGCCTCCAGGTCCGACCACTTCAGGGGCTTCGACGGGTCGTAGGAGTCCTTCGTGATGTACAGCTCGAAGGAGCCCTTGTGCGGGGCGGTGCCCTTGTAGCGGAAGGTGTGGTCGCCCGCGGCGAGCGCGCTGGAGGGCCAGTCGGCGCGCGGCAGGTCGAGCCCCTTGTACTTGTCGTTGCCCGCGCTGCACAGCTTCCCGTCGGGGATGATCTCCTTCGACTTCCCCGCGGCGTTGGCGATGTTCACCGCGTTCCAGTCGTAGAAGGCCTGCGCGCCACTGGCGGCGACGGCGGCCTTGCACGCGGCCGACCTCGGTGCCTCGGGACCCTCCTGGAAGCAGGCGGAGACCCGGCTCACCGGGTCCGTCATCGAGCCGTGCGCGGCGGCGGGCGTGACCGTGAGGGCGGTCAGGGCCAGCGGACGGCGGCGAACGGGCGGCACGGCCCCCCGGTCCACCGGCGGCACCGACGGTCCGGCACCGCCCCGGCGACCAGAAAACTAGCCCCTGAGATCGCCGGAAACCCCTGCTGAGGACGGGGGACAGTGATCCTTATGGTCGCTTTAAGAG
>NZ_JASKYR010001104.1:0-2023 GCF_041028215.1 Streptomyces flavofungini | reverse complement strand
CCCGCGCCCGCACCCCTTCCCGAGCCCGCACCGGCGCCCACGCCCGCACCCGCACCCGCACCCGCACCCATACGAAACGGAGCCACCCCCGCATGACAGCCTCCCCCGACGCGCGCCAAGATCCCCTCGTGCGGCCCGGGTCCGTCGCCCCGGCCGATCCCCCTGACTCCTTGATACTTCACGCCACTGACAACGGCGTCTCGTGGATCACGCTGAACCGTCCCGACGCCATGAACGCCGTCACCTGGGACCAGCGCGAACGCGTGATCGCGCTCCTTGAGGAGGCGTCCGGCGACCCCGGTGTGCGGGCCGTCGTGATCACCGCGACCGGGAAGGGGTTCTGCGCGGGCGCCGACCTGCGCGGCGCCCCCGCTCCGGCCGAACGGGTGCCGGGTGACGTGGCCCGCACCATCAGGCGGGGCGCCCAGCGGTTCATCGCCGCCGTCCTCGACTGCGAGAAGCCGGTGATCGCGGCGGTGAACGGCACGGCGGCCGGCATCGGCGCGCACCTGGCCTTCGCCTGCGACCTGGTGATCGCGGCGGAGAACGCCAGGTTCATCGAGGTCTTCGCCCGCCGGGGCCTCGTGCCGGACGGCGGCGGCGCGTATCTGCTGCCGCGTCTGGTGGGCCCGCAGCGCGCGAAGGAGCTGATGTTCTTCGGCGACGCCGTACCCGCGGCCGAGGCCCACCGCATCGGCCTGGTCAACCGTGTGGTGCCGCCCGAAGACCTCCGCGAGAGCGCCCGCCAGTGGGCGGAACGCCTGGCCACGGGCCCCACCCGCGCCCTGGCCCTGACCAAGCAGCTCGTCAACGCCTCCCTGGACGCGGACCGCTCGACGGCCTTCGCGGCGGAGGCGGCCGCCCAGGAGATCAACATGACCACGGCCGACGCGAACGAGGGCGTGGCCGCGTTCGTGGCCCGCCGCAGCCCCGCGTACCGGGGCCGCTGACCACGAGAGGTGGCCGCCGACCGGAGAACCCCGGGGTCAGCCGTCCCTGTGCCGCCGGAGCACGATGACGTCGGGCGCGTCGGGATCTCCCTCGGTCACGAAGAGTTCGGGGTCGTCCGCCGTGCCGCCCGTGAGCCACGCCTGCGGCGTCCGGCAGCCGCCGCCCTCGCCGTCACCGTCGCCGTCCTCGTCCGTATAGGCACCGGCGTCGGCCTTTCCCTCCGGGGCGATCACCACACTGGGCCGCGCGAGGACCTCGTCGAAGCCCACGGCCCAGCCGCCGGTGGTGCGGCAGCCCGCGATCCACGCCCGGCCGTCCGCGTCGAGCCGGAACCGCTCCTCGCCCCCGTCCGCGTCCCGCCACGCTCCCGCCAGCTGGCCGGGGCCGAGCTTCGGGGGCTCGTAGTCCTCGATGAGCCCGGTCGCCGTGGCCAGCACGGCGATGCCGAAGACGGCGAGCGCGAGCGGGACCGAGGCGAGGCCCGAGATGATCCACACCTTGCGGAGCGGCCGGCCGAGGCGTTCCGCGCGGCGGGCGCAGTACGCGACGTTCAGGACGGGAAGCACCCCGCTCCCCACGATCCACAGCGCCGAGGCGGCGAAGGGGGCGCCGAGCGCGGCGCAGAGTGCCGCCCACGCGCCGCCGGCCGGCAGCAGCCAGGCCAGCGACCACGCCCACTCCGGGCCCCGCCCGAGCCGCGTGGCCGCGAGGTGGCCGAGCGCCGCCGCGGGGAGGTCGAGGAGGGCGGCGTGCGCCATGCCGATGACCGGGAACACGAGCGGCGCGAACAGGACGCAGCAGGCCATGCCGAAGGCGGGGCTGCCCCCGGCTCCGTAGTCGTCGCGGCTGGACGTCAGCGCGTAGGCAAGCAACGCGGCGGCGGGCAGTTGCGCCGCGGCGGCAGCGGCGGCGGCCCGCACGCGCCCACCGTTGCGAAGCCGCACGCGCCCACCGTTGCGAAGCCGCACGCGCCCACCGTTGCGAAGCCGCACGCGCCCACCGTTGCGAAGCCGCACGCGCCCACCGTTGCGAAGCCGCACGCGCCCACCGTTGCGAAGCCGCACGTGCCCAC
>NZ_JASKYR010001103.1:0-2038 GCF_041028215.1 Streptomyces flavofungini | reverse complement strand
ACAAAGCGCAGGAGCTGGCCGACAGCCTGGTGTCGAAGTTCGACGAGTAGGCGGCGGTCCCCGCACCCGCCGAAGCGTCCCCGCACCCCGCGAAGCAGAGCCGTCCCTCGTCCCATGCGCGTACGGTGGCCACTCGGACCCCGACGACGTCACGAGACGAACCGGACGTCACGAGACGAACTGAGTGAAGGAACCATGCACCGACCTGCACAGCGAAAGCGACAGCTCCGCAGCCGCCTCCTCGTCTGCGCGGCCGCCGTACCGGTGATCCTCGTCGCCTCCGGCTGCTCCTCGGACTCCGGCTCCGGCTCCGACGAGGCGGCCAAGAAGGACTCGGGCAGCAAGGCCTCCGCGTCGGCCAAGGGCGGGGACAAGGCCCCGAGCGTCGAGAAGGCCGCCTTCAGCAAGCTCCCCGAGCCCTGCGAGGTCCTGTCGAAGAAGTCGCTCGAAGGCCTGGTGCCCGCGGCGAAGGACAAGACCGGCAAGGCCGGTACGTCCAACGACACGGCCGTGCGCGGGAGCTGCTCCTGGGACAGCCTGGACAACAACGGTGTGGACGGTTCGCAGTTCCGCTGGCTGCGCGTCTCGCTGCTGCGCTTCGACTCCGACGCCTCGCTCGGCAGCGGCGCCAAGCGCGCACAGGACAACTTCGCCAAGCAGGTCGCGGACGCCCAGGCGACCAAGGGCGCGAAGGACGCCAAGGCGGAGCCGGTGCAGGGCATCGGCGACCAGGCGACGCTCGTGCGGTACGACCTGAAGAAGGACAAGGACACCTTCAAGCAGCAGACGGTCGTGGCCCGTGTCGAGAACGCGGTCGTCACGGTCGACTACAACGGCGCGGGTCTCGCGGGCGACAAGTCGCCGGACGCCGGTGACCTCTCGAAGTCCGCCGAGAAGGCCGCCAAGGAGGCGGCGGCCTCCGTCGTCTCCGCCAACCAGGGCGGCGGCAAGGCCTCGGACCCGAGCGGCCCGAGCGAGAAGCCGAAGGGCGACGCGTCCGAGAAGGGCGACGACTCCGGGAAGGGTGACGACTCCAAGAAGTCCGGGGCCCCGAAGTCGGACGACGCCAAGTCCGATTCCGCGAAGTCCGACGGCTCGAAGTCGAGTGCGTCCAAGAGCAAGTCCTGACGCCGGGTCACAATTCGCCGCATAAGCAAGCCGTTTGACGGAGCCCGGCCCCCGAGGGGCCGGGCTCCGGGCGTACCGGGCCGTGGCCCGCGCGCACACGTGTGCCAGGCTGTCGCTCGCAACAAGCCGACACAGGCGCGCAGTAAGGCCGGCAGAGGCTGAACAGGGAGGGGTTCGCGGGTGGCCGCGATGCAGCTCACACGGATGCACCGGATACTCATCGGAGTGGTCGTCGCCGGTGCGGTCGTCATTGCCGGAATCGGTTTCGCGGGGTCGTACGCGGCCGTGCGCGAGCTGGCCGAGAAGAAGGGCTTCGGCGGCTTCTCGGTGGTCTTCCCCATCGGCATCGACGCGGGCATCTGCGTCCTGCTGGCCCTGGACCTCCTGCTGACCTGGATCCGCATCCCCTTCCCGCTGCTGCGGCAGACCGCCTGGCTCCTGACCGCCGCCACCATCGCCTTCAACGGCGCCGCCGCCTGGCCCGACCCGCTGGGCACCGGCATGCACGCCGTCATCCCGGTGCTCTTCGTCGTCGCCGTCGAAGCCGCCCGGCACGCCATCGGGCGCATCGCGGACATCACCGCCGACAAGCACATGGAAGGCGTGCGCATGACCCGGTGGCTGCTCTCACCGGTGCCCACCTTCCTGCTCTGGCGGCGCATGAAGCTGTGGGAGCTGCGCTCCTACGACCAGGTGATCAAGCTGGAGCAGGAGCGGCTCGTCTACCAGGCCCGGCTCCGCTCCCGGTTCGGCCGCGGCTGGCGCCGCAAGGCCCCGGTGGAGTCGCTGATGCCGCTGCGGCTCGCCCGCTACGGCGTCCCCCTCGCCGAGACCGCCCCCGCGGGCCTCGCCGCCGCCGGGATCGAGCCCGCGCTGCTGCCCCCGGCCCCCGCGTCGGCCAGGCCCCAGG
>NZ_JASKYR010001102.1:0-1679 GCF_041028215.1 Streptomyces flavofungini | reverse complement strand
GTCGCATAGTGGTCCTGCTGGCCGTAGCGGCCCAGGTGGAACTGGCCGTAGGCGTGCGGGCGCGCGTCCTGGCGTCCGTCGCGCTGTCCGCCGTACGGTCCCGCGCCGAAGGCGGTGAAGCCGAGTTCCTCCTCGCCCGCCCGGTCTCCCGGCAGCGCGCGGAAGGCCCTGCGGTACTCCGAGTACAGCGTGTCGTAGATCGGTGTGGCCGAGTGCTCGCCCGTCGTGTCCGGTGCGGTGCGCATGGACGGGATCGGGCTCTGGTACGTCGGCCGGTGGCGGGAGGGGTCGTATGTGTGCACGTATGTGCCAACGAAACCGGCGCCGGACGGATGCGGGGGCCGCGCCGGTTTCCCGCTCAGACAAGGATCTGACCGGCGCCTTTCGCGGTCGGGGCGCCGGTCGGGGCGCTGGTCGGGGCGCGGCTCCGCGGCCATCCGGGTGCTCAGGTCCCGGCGAGCGGCATGGACCCGGCGGCGAGCTGCCCGCGGGCGGCCGTGCGGTCCAGGGCGTCCCGCAGCAGATCCTCGCGCGGCTGGCGGCCGATGGAGCCCGCCGGGGCGGCGAAGAGCAGCACGGTCTGGGTCTTGTTGGCGGCGGCCCGCCAGTCCTCGGTGACCTGGAGCGGCTGGTGCGCCTGCCACCAGGCGACGGGGGAGCCGCCGTTGGTGCCGGGCTGGAGAACGGCGTGGAGCTGGCCCATGGCCAGCAGGACCGACCAGCCGTGCAGCACCGGCGGCGCGGTGTCGAGCGAGGTGACCGGCAGGAAGCCCTGCTCGATCAGGAGCGGCAGGAAGTCGTCGCCGCCACCGGGCGCGGCGCCGGGGCGGGCGATGGGACCGGTCGGCTCGACGACGAGCGCGGGGCGCAGCTCGCCCTCGATCAGGACGAGACCGCTGGTCACACCGAGCACGGCCTGGCTCGGCGCGGCCTCGGTCGGCGCCTCGCCGTCCTCGCCGGTGATCGAGCGCACGGCGCCCTGGAGCTGCTCCTCGGAGACCGTGACGATCTGGGAGGGCAGGCAGGAGGCGTGCGCGAAGGCGAGCACGGCCGTCTCGTCGCCGACGAACAGGACCGTGCTGGTTCGTTCCTGCCCGGAGTCGCCCGGGGTGCGGCAGGAGGTGCAGTCGTAACTGCCCGGCGTGTTCTCTCCGGCGAGCAGCCGGTCGGCTTCTTCGTCGCCGATCTCGGCGCGAACGTCGTCGCTGACGTCGAGCATGCGCGGCACGGTTGGCTCCTCGGGATTGTCACCTGGGGTGATTGATGCGGGTGTGGTGAGCCGGTGGTGCCCGGCTCATGGGAAGACAACGGCGGATCAGTGGCGCAAGTCACGCAAGAAGGCGAACGGAATCGAACCGTCCGCCGCACAGGGTGAGATGCCGGGCGGAATGCATCACTCCGTGCCAACAGGTGTTCGGTACAGGGGAGTTGCCGGGGTGAGGTGGCTCACAGATCAATCGGGCGGCGGGTTCATAAATCCTGAAATGGACCAATGAAGTGGGTGGCCTGAACTCGCCGCTACCCTCGGTAACTCTCGACTGGCCTGTGGAGACGGAGATCCGGTTGCTGCCCGGGCGAACGGGCTCCTAGATTCCACCGCCGTGTGCAGCGAGCACCGCTCGGGTACGTCCGCCGCTCACCCCGTTCCGACGGGGGACCGGCCGCCCCGGTTCCATGGG
>NZ_JASKYR010001101.1:0-2087 GCF_041028215.1 Streptomyces flavofungini | reverse complement strand
CGTCGCGGACGTGGGCGTTCGTGCCCACCTCTTGCGGACGTGGGCGTTCGTGCCCACCCGTTCCGCCGAACGGCACGCTCCCGCGAACGCGGGCGGCGGAACGGATGGGCCCCGTGGCTACTTCTCGGTGACGCCCGCCGAGTCGAACGTGGCGACCTCGTGCATCGCGCGGGCCGCGCTCTGCACGACCGGCAGGGCGAGCAGCGCGCCCGTGCCCTCGCCGAGGCGGAGGTCGAGGTCGACCAGGGGACGCAGGCCCAGCTTGTTCAGGGCCGCCACATGGCCGGGCTCCGCGCTGCGGTGGCCCGCGATGCAGGCCGCGAGGACCTCGGGGGCGATGGCGCGGGCCACCAGGGCGGCGGCGCCCGCGCTGACGCCGTCCAGGATCACCGGCGTCCGCAGGGACGCACCCCCCAGGAGCAGGCCCACCATGGCCGCGTGCTCCAGGCCGCCGATGGCGGACAGGACGCCGATCGGGTCCGCGGGGTCGCACTGGTGCAGGTCGAGTGCGCGGCGGACGACCTCGACCTTGCGGGTGTGCATCTCGTCGTTGATGCCGGTGCCGCGGCCGGTGACCTCGGCCGGGTCGGTGTCGGTGTAGACGGAGATGAGGGCCGCGGACGCCGTCGTGTTCGCGATGCCCATCTCACCCGTCAGCAGCGCCTTGTTGCCCGCCGCGACGAGGTCGCGGGCGGTCTCGATGCCGACCTCGATGGCCGCCTTGACCTCTTCGCGGGTCAGGGCGGGGCCCGTGGTCATGTCGGCGGTGCCCGCGCGCACCTTGCGGGGCAGCAGGCCCGGCGTGGCGGGGAGCTCGCTCGCCACGCCCACGTCGATGACGCAGACCTCGGCGCCCACCTGGTTGGCGAAGGCGTTGCAGACCGCGCCGCCGCCGAGGAAGTTGGCGACCATCTGCGCGGTCACCTCCTGGGGCCAGGCGGTGACGCCCTGGGCGTGCACGCCGTGGTCGCCCGCGAAGATCGCGACGGCCGCGGGCTCCGGGATGGGCGGCGGGCACATCCGGGAGAGGCCGGAGAGCTGGGCGGAGATGATCTCCAGCATGCCGAGGGCGCCCGGCGGCTTCGTCATCCGCTTCTGGCGTTCCCATGCCTCGCCGAGCGCCTTGGCGTCCAGCGGGCGGATGTTGGCGACCGTCTCGGCGAGCAGGTCGTGCGGGTCCTCGCCGGGCAGGGCGCGGCGGCCGTACGTCTCCTCGTGGACGACCCAGGAGAGCGGGCGGCGCTTGGACCAGCCCGCCTGCATCAGCTCGGGCTCGTCGGGGAACTCGTCCACATATCCCACGCAGAGGTAGGCGACGACTTCGAGGTGCTCGGGCAGGCCGAGGGCGCGGACCATCTCGCGCTCGTCGAAGAAGCTGACCCAGCCGACGCCGAGGCCCTCGGCGCGGGCGGCGAGCCAGAGGTTCTCGACGGCGAGCGCCGAGGAGTACGGGGCCATCTGCGGCTGGGTGTGCCGGCCGAGGGTGTGGCGGCCGCCGCGGGTGGGGTCGGCGGTGACGACGATGTTCACCGGGGTGTCGAGGATGGCCTCGATCTTCAGTTCCTTGAACTGCTTCGCGCGGCCCTTGGGCAGGGACTTGGCGTACGCGTCGCGCTGGCGCACGGCCAGTTCGTGCATCGAGCGCCGGGTGTCGGCGGACTTGATGACGACGAAGTCCCAGGGCTGGGAGTGGCCGACCGACGGCGCGGTGTGCGCGGCCTCAAGGACGCGGAGCAGCACCTCGTGCGGGATGGGGTCGGCGCGGAAGCCGTTGCGGATGTCGCGGCGCTCGCGCATGACGCGCAGGACGGCCTCGCGCTCGGCGTCGTCGTAGCCCGGCGCGGCGGGGCCGGGGGACGGCACGGGCTCGGCGGCTTCCTCCTCGGCCGCCTCGATGACGAGGGCCTCGGGGCCCTGGGCCCCCCCCCCCCCCCCCCCCCCGCCCCCGCCCGCGGCGGGCGGGAACCCGGCCGCGGCCACGACGGCGGTCGCCGGTTCCGGGGCGGGCCCGGCGGCTTCGGCTGCCGCCCCGGCGGCGCTCTGCGGCGCCTCGGCCGCGGGCCCGGCTCCGTCGCGCGGGCCCGGCA
>NZ_JASKYR010001100.1:0-1606 GCF_041028215.1 Streptomyces flavofungini | reverse complement strand
GCACAGAACGGTTCTTCCCACTTGATGTCATGCACGGCTTCGCTCCTTGTCTCCGCTGAGGGCTAGAGGAGGTGGTCGGCCTTGCCTGCCTTGATGTCGCGGATGAGGGTGCGGAGGGCTTCRTGGSTGTCGGTGAGGGGGTGGTCTTCTTGTCCGGCGACGGCGATGTAGGCGTTGCCKKATGTGTCCGTGCCGAGGCGGAAGCAGYTGTTGCCTTCGCCGCAGGCGGGGTCTTCCCASGTGATTCCGGTGTGCATGGCGTTGCCTCTTGTCTGCGCTTGGGCGCTAGAGGAGGTGGTCGGCTTTGCCAGCTTTGATGTCGCGGATGAGGGTGCGGAGGGCTTCGTGGGTGTCGGTGAGGGGGTGGTCTTCTTGTCCGGCGACGGCGATGTAGGCGTTGCCTTCGGTGTCCGTGCCGAGACGGAAGCAACTTGCGCCTTCGCCGCAGAAGGGGTCTTCCCATGTGATCTTGGGCATGCGGTAGCTCCTAGAGGTCGTTGCTGATGTGGCGGATGAAGTCGCGTGAGGCCGCAGGTGACAGGGCGATGCGCTCCATCCAGTCGAGATGGGCCCGGTACTTGTACAGCTGGGCTTCGCTACCCAGGAATTCCGGGCCATGGGAGCTGTCCACCTGGACGGTATCGAGCTGCGGCACACTTCCTTCGAGGTAGTTGACCGTCTGCCCGGCCCCGGGAAACGTCCCCGCCGCGAAGGGAACCACCAAGAGCTCGATGTTCGGGCGTTCAGACACCTGAAGTAGGTGTTGAAGCTGCCTGCGTGCCACTTCGCGCCCACCGAACTGCATGCGCAGGGCCGCCTCGTGGATGATACCGACGTACTCCGGCGGCTCCTCGCCAGCCAAGACCTTCTGCCGTTCCACTCTGTAGGCCAGCCGGAGGGCTGTCTCGTGGTCGGGCAGCGGCGGGAGCACCGCGCGGAACAGTTCCAGCGCGTGGTCGCTGGTTTGGAGTAGCCCAGGAATATGGGCGGTGTGCGCGGTGCGCATGCGTACGGCGTACGACTCCAATTCGGCGATGTCGAGGAGGCCCTGAGAAAGTGAGCCTCGATACCGCTCCCACCACCCGCGTCCGTTAGTCGCTGCCATGCCTACGAGGGCATCGACGTAAGCCTGGTCGGAACACGCGCAATGGCAGGCCAGCGTGCGGAGGCGCTCCACGCTGATGGTCCGGATTCCTGTCTCGATGTTTGAGATCTTCGCGCGGTCCAAACCGAGTAGCCCTGCAGCGTGTTCAGCCGACACCCCGGCGGACGTTCGCATCTTGCGCAGCTCGCTGCCCAACCGCTTCTGGCGCTCGCTGGGTGTCGTCCTCGGTGGCATGGCGTTCCCTTCGTGGCGGTCGTCAGCAGTCTGCCGCCCGAAGGCTCAGTCTGACCACGTTAGGGTTCAATTTCTATTGAGTAGTGGCAAAGTAACCATTTCTAGCCCTACGTTCGGCACTGCAAGCTACGAACGGCAGTCGGCAGTGCATCACGCGGGCCTGCCCGGGACCTTCCTGCCCTGGGAGGGGCGGGCCTGCGTCAGGGAGACGGGCCACCGGCGGCCGGAGTGCAGGCCAAAGCGCAACAACCCCTCACAGCATGGGAG
>NZ_JASKYR010000110.1:0-15134 GCF_041028215.1 Streptomyces flavofungini | reverse complement strand
GGGCTTCTCCCTCAGGTCGAGAGGAGACCGCCGGACCTTCACCACCGCACTGGCTCGCAGAGCCGCCGCGGACCGGCCTGCCCGGCCGCGCCGCGTACCACCCCTCATCCGGGTCCGTGACGCGGGCCGGGCTCAGCACCGGTGGGTTGACCTCCCGTCAGCCCACCGGTGCAGCCTGGGTGCCTAGTCCTCGCGCAGGGCGCGGACGGCCTCCTCGACGCGCTTGCCGTAGTCGGCGTCGGCGGCGTGGAAGTGGGCGAGGTTCTTCTCGATGACGTCGTCGCGGGAGACCTGCGAGAGGCCACCGGCGATGTTCGCCACCAGCCGCGCCTTTTCGTCCTCGGACATCAGGCGGTAGAGCTCACCGGCCTGGAAGAAGTCGTCGTCCTTGGTGTGGGCCGGAGCCTCGTGCGTGCCGGTGTGGCCGGTGACGGCGAGCGGCGCCGACAGCGGGACGCCGGTCTCGGCGGGGCCGTCGTAGGAGTTCGGCTCGTAGTTCTTGCGGTCGCGGCCGTAGGCGTTGGACGCCATCAGGCCGTCGCGGCCGTAGTTGTCGGCCTTGGTCGCCTTGGGCGCGTTCACCGCGAGCTGGGTGTGGTTGACGCCCAGGCGGTAGCGGTGCGCGTCCGCGTAGGCGAACAGCCGGCCCTGGAGCATCTTGTCGGGGGACGGACCGATGCCGGGCACGAAGTTGTTCGGGGAGAAGGCGGCCTGCTCCACCTCCGCGAACACGTTGTCGGGGTTGCGGTCGAGGACGAGACGGCCCACGCGCTGGAGCGGGTAGTCCTTGTGCGGCCACACCTTGGTGAGGTCGAACGGGTTGAAGCGGTAGTCGGCCGCCTCGGCCGCGGGCATGATCTGCACGTGCAGCGTCCAGGACGGGTTCACGCCCCGCTCGATGGCCTGGAGCAGGTCCGTCTGGTGCGAGTTGGCGTCCTTGCCCGCGAGCTCGGCGCCCTGCTCGGCGGAGAGGCTGCGGACACCCTGGTTCGTCTTGAAGTGGTACTTGACGAAGAAGGCCTCGCCCTGCGAGTTCGTCCACTGGTAGGTGTGCGAGCCGTAGCCGTTCATGTGACGGTAGGAGGCGGGGATGCCGCGGTCGCCCATGAGCCAGGTCACCTGGTGCGTGGCCTCGGGGGAGTGCGCCCAGAAGTCCCAGACGTTGTCCGGCTCCTGCTTGCCCGTGAAGGGGTCGCGCTTCTGGGAGTGGATGAAGTCGGGGAACTTGATCGGGTCCTTGATGAAGAACACCGGGGTGTTGTTGCCGACGAGGTCGTAGTTGCCCTCTTCGGTGTAGAACTTCACCGCGAAGCCGCGCGGGTCGCGGACCGCGTCCGCGCCGCCGAGGCTGTCGGCCACGGTGGAGAAGCGCAGGAAGACCTCGGTGCGCTTGCCGATCTCGCTGAGGAAGTCGGCGTGGGTGAAGCCGGTGACGTCGTCGGTCACCTCGAAGTAGCCGTACGCGCCGGAGCCGCGGGCGTGCACGACACGCTCCGGGATGCGCTCACGGTTGAAGCGGGCCAGCTTCTCCAGGAGGTGCTGGTCCTGGAGCAGGATCGGGCCACCAATGCCGGCGGTGGCGGAGTTCTGGTTGTCGGCGACGGGGGCGCCGGACTCGGTCGTGAGCACACGCTTCGACATGGTGGCGAGGTTGACCTTCCGTACGGAACTGCTTCGACTGGTGACGGTGTTCGGGAGCGTATGAAGCCCTGAGCAGCTACGTCAACAGTTTGTTGAAGTTTTTGGGTGGGCGTTGGGAGAGCGAGGGGTTCCGGGCCGCGGCGGCGCCTGGGCGCGACAGGACAGGTGTCAGCGCCACCGCGGCCCGGAAGTCAGAGGGAGCTCCCCGGCGTGGTGCCGGAGGGAGCTCTCCGGCGTGGTGCCTAGAGCTCGGCGCCCGACAGGCGCTCGACGGAGCGCAGCAGGGCGGAGTGGTCCAGGCCGCCGTCGCCCTGGGCGCGCAGCGAGGCGACGAGCTGGGCGACGACCCCGCCGACCGGCAGCGCGGCGCCCACGTTGCGGGCGGCGTCGGTGACGATGCCCATGTCCTTGTGGTGCAGGTCGATCCGGAAGCCGGGCTTGAAGTCCCGGTTCAGGAAGTTGTCCTTCTTGCGGGTCAGGACGGTCGAGCCCGCGAGGCCGCCGTTCAGGACGTCGAGGGCGGCCTTCAGGTCCACGCCGGACTTCTCCAGGAAGACCACGGCCTCGGCGCACGCCTGGATGTTGACGGCGACGATGAGCTGGTTGGCGGCCTTGACGGTCTGGCCCGAGCCGTGCGGACCGCACAGCACGATGGTCTTGCCCAGCGCGTCGAGCAGCGGCCTGGCCTCGTCGAAGTCGGCCTGCTCACCGCCGACCATGATGGACAGGACGGCCTCGATGGCGCCCGCCTCGCCGCCGGAGACCGGGGCGTCCAGGACGCGCAGGCCCTTGTCCTTGGCGGCCTTGGCCAGGTCCACGGAGGTCTGCGGGGTGATCGAGGACATGTCGACGATCAGCGCGCCGGACCTGGCGTTCTCCAGGATGCCGTCAGGACCGTACGCGATGGCCTCGACCTGCGGCGAGGCGGGCACCATCGTGACGATCACGTCGGCGTCCCGGACCGCCTCGGCGATGGACT
The DNA here is from genome assembly GCF_041028215.1 of Streptomyces flavofungini. Lineage (GTDB taxonomy): Bacteria > Actinomycetota > Actinomycetes > Streptomycetales > Streptomycetaceae > Streptomyces > Streptomyces flavofungini_B. The sequence continues at coordinate 12,514 of NZ_JASKYR010000110.1, read as the reverse complement.
TCGCGGCGGTGCCGCCGGCGGCGGCGAGCCGGTCCAGCTTGTCCTGCTCCAGGGTGTAACCGGTGACGGAGTAACCCGCCTTGATCAGGTTCTCGGACATGGGCGAGCCCATGATGCCGAGTCCGATCCATGCGACCTTGGGGAGGTTGCTCATGAGGGTGATGCCTTTCTGACTGCTGTTCCTGCGTCGAGGGCTGAGACGCGGGGTGAACGGGTGGTCGGGTGGGAGAACATCGCCGCGAAGCGGCGTTCAGTTCCCCGCCGGCAGCCAGCCGAAGGCGTCCCCGCTCGGCCGGTCGCCCGCCTTGTACTCCAGGCCGACCCACCCCTCGTAACCCGCCGCGCGGAGCTGGTCGAGCAGGGCCTCCAGCGGCAGCGACCCGGTGCCCGGCGCGCCCCGCCCGGGGTTGTCGGCGATCTGCACGTGCCCGGTCTTGGCGGCGTACCGCTCGATGACCGAGGGCAGGTCCTCGCCGTTCATGGACAGGTGGTAGAGGTCCATGAGGAACTTCGCGTTGCCGAGTCCGGTCGCCGCGTTCACCTTGTCCACGATCTCGATCGCCTTGGGGGCGCTCACGATGGGGCACTTGGGCGACTCGGGCGCGTTGAGCGCCTCGATCAGCAGGATCGCGCCGATCCGGTCGGCCTCGCGGGCGGCGAGCACCAGGTTCTCCAGGGCGAGCTCGTCCTGGACGGCCGGGTCCACGCCGTCGACACGGTTGCCGTACAGGGCGTTGAGCGCCTTGCAGCCGAGGGACTGCGCGAAGTCGGCGGCCACCGAGAGGTTGGCGCGGAACTTCTCGCTCTCCTCACCGGGGACCGACAGGGCGCCGCGGTCGGGGCCCGGGAGCTGGCCGGCGTAGAAGTTCAGGCCCACGAGCTGGACGCCCGCGTCCTCGATCGCCCGCTTGAGGGCGTCGAGCTCGGACTGCTCGGGGGTGGGGGCGTCGACCCAGGGCCACCACAGCTCGACCGCGCCGAAGCCCGCCTTCGCGGCGGCCGCGGGGCGCTCCAGGAGCGGGAGCTCGGTGAAGAGGATCGACAGGTTCACATTGAAGCGCTGGTCGGAGTATCCCATGGGGCTTCCGCGCTCCTTCCGTATTGCGGAAGTTCATTTCTGCTTGATGGAAGAGTGCCTGCGATTCGCGGACGCTGTCAAGAGGGCCCTGCCGAAAATCCGGTCGTCGGCAGTAGGTTGGCGGCGTGCGATTGAGAGTGGAGTTCACGACCGAACCCTTCGATCTCGACGAGGCCCCGCAGCATGCGCTGGTGGCCCGTGACGTGATCCAGGGCGCCCCGCTGGACACGGTCGACGTGGGCCCGTTCGGCAATACCGCCGAGGGCGACGTCGACGCGGTCCTGACCGCCGTCGACGCGATGCTGCGCCAGTCCCTCGGGGCGGGCGCCACCCGCGTCTCGCTCCAGGTCAACGTGATCGGCGAGCCGGGGGAACCGCGCGAGCCCGGGGAGGCGGATAAGTGACCGGTTTCGGGGACGACCCGTTCGTCACCGCGGTGAAGCCGCTGGTGGACGCCATGGGCGGCGTGATGATGCCGCCGGACCAGGCGGGGACCGACGACGTGGTCCTGGCCTGGGAGGGCGAGGACGTGGTGGCCGTACGGCTGCCGCAGCTCGCCGACTCCCTGGATCACATCCTGCTCGCCCTGGAGCGCAAGCGGGGCAGGCCGCTCGCCGAGCTCGACCGCAAGGCGAAACAGGAGGTCGTGCGCATACTGGAGGCGCGCGGCGCGTTCGCCGTACGGCACGGCGTCGAGACGGTCGCGGGCGCCCTCGGCGTCTCCCGCTTCACCGTCTACAACTACCTGAACAGGGAGAACGCCGCGAAGGGCGAATGATCCGCGTCCGTCCCCCGCCGCGCGGTGACGCTGCGCGGCCGAGCCGTCACCCGATTCGTCGGGTGGCGGTTTCTTTGTTCAAGTTCTTTCAACAAACTGTTGACGTCGTGTTCTCCAAGGTCTTAGCTGTTCCGCAGCCCGTCCAGCACAAGGCCACGGAGGCTCCCGTGACTTCGAGTACGACGCCGGGTCTCACCCGGTTCAACGCCTTGCCGGAGGCCGCGGCCACCGCCGCGCTCCACGAGGCCTGTGCCTCTTCGGCCTGGGGGAGCAGGCTGCTCGCCCAGCGCCCCTACGCCACCGTCGACGCCCTCTTCGCCGCGAGCGACGCCGCCATGGCGGAGCTCACCGCGGACGATCTCGCCGAGGCGATGGCGGGGCACCCGCCGATCGGCCGCCCGAAGCCGGGGGACCCGACCTCGTCCCGTGAACAGCGGGGCATGGCCGGCGCCTCCGAGGAGCTCAAGGCCGAGATGCTCGAACTGAACCTGGCCTACCAGGAGAAGTTCGGCCATGTCTTCCTGATCTGCGCCACCGGCCGCACCGGTGAGCAGATGCGGGACGCGGTCAAGGAACGGATCGGCAACTCGCCCGAACAGGAGCGGGAGACCGTCCGCACCGAACTGGGCAAGATCAACCGCATCCGGCTGACCCGGCTCGTCGAGAACGCAGAGGAACACACCGCATGAGTACGGAAACCACCGCCTCGGTGTCCACGCACATCCTGGACACCAGCGTCGGACGCCCCGCGGAGGGCGTCGCCATCTCCCTGTCGGCCCGCAGCGGCTCGCACGAGGAGTGGAAGGCGCTCGGCGGCAGCGCGACCGACGCGGACGGACGCTGCAAGGACCTCCCGGCCCTGCCGGAGGGGACCACCCACGTACGGCTCGACTTCGAGACCGAGGCGTACTTCCTGAGCAAGCAGAACAAGCAGAACAAGCAAGCCGAGGCGCAGCAGGACGCCCCCGCGAATCGGGACAGCGGTGCGACCGGAGCGTTCTTCCCGGAGGTGGCGATCACGTTCGCCGTCACGCCGGGCGAGCACTACCACGTACCGCTGCTGCTCAACCCGTTCGGCTACTCCGTTTACCGAGGGAGCTAGCAGACATGCCCACCATTCTGGGACAGAACCAGTACGGCAAGGCTGAGAACCGGGTCGTAAAGATCACGCGGGACGGCGACACCCACCACATCAAGGACCTGAACGTCTCCGTCGCCCTCTCCGGCGACCTGGACGACGTCCACTACAACGGCTCGAACGCCAACTGCCTGCCGACGGACACGACGAAGAACACCTGCTTCGCGTTCGCCAAGGAGTACGGCATAGAGTCCGCCGAGCAGTACGGCATCCACCTCGCCCGGCACTTCGTGGACAGCCAGCCCTCGATCCACCGCGCCCGCATCCGGATCGAGGAGTACTCCTGGGAGCGCATCGGCGGCTCCGACAGCAACTCCAAGTTCATCGGCGCCGACGAGGTCAAGCACTCCTTCGTCCGCAAGGGCCAGGAGACGCGCCTCGCCCAGATCACCTATGACGGCGAGAACTTCGAGGTTCTGACGGGCCTGAAGGACCTGACCGTGATGAACTCCACGAACTCCGAGTTCTGGGGCTACATCAAGGACAAGTACACGACCCTGACCGAGGACTACGACCGTATCCTCGCCACCTCGCTCTCCACCTGGTGGCGGCACAACTGGACCAGCGACGAGCAGCGCATGCCGAGCTGGGAGCGGTCGTACGAGCAGGCCAAGAAGCACATCCTGCACGCCTTCGTGGAGACCTACTCGCTCTCGCTCCAGCAGACGCTGTACCAGATGGGTTCGCGGGTCATCAACAACCGCAGCGAGATCGACGAGATCCGCTTCTCCGCGCCCAACAAGCACCACTTCCGTCAGGACCTCTCGCCCTTCGGCCTCGACAACGAGGCCAAGGACGGAGCGGTCTACTACGCCGCCGACCGTCCCTACGGCCTCATCGAGGCCACCATCCTGCGGGACGGCGTCGAGCCGAAGATCCCGGTCGACATGACCAACCTCTGACGCGGGACGCGCGCCCCCGCTCCGCCGCAGTGGGCGGGGGCGCGCCACACCGGAGGGAACAGCAATGGCACAGCCTGCATCGGGGCCGGCAGAAGGCCCGTGTTCCACCCCACCGGAGCTGACGAAAGGCGCCTCAGCCGACTGTCACCCGGTGGACGAGAAGCTCCACCCCTCGCGGCTCGTCCCCGCCGCACTCCAGCACATCGCCGCCATGTACGCGGGCGTGGTCACCCCTCCGCTCATCATCGGGCAGGCCTGTGGCCTGGACACCGTGGCCCAGACCCGGCTCATAGCCGCCGGACTGCTCATCGCCGGTCTCGCCACCATCCTGCAGACCCTCGGCGTCAAAGGCTTCGCCGGCAACCGCCTGCCGTTCGTGAACGCCGCGTCCTCGGCCGGTATCGCGCCCATCCTCGCGATCGCCGAGACCAACGCCAGGGGTGACCAACTCCCCGCCATCTACGGCGCGGTGATGGTCGCGGGCGTCTTCTGTCTCGTCATCGGACCCTTCTTCGGCAAGCTGCTCCGCTTCTTCCCGCCGCTGGTCACCGGCGTCGTCATCACCCTCATCGGCGTCACGCTGATGCCGGTGCCCGTGAAGTGGGCGCAGGGCGGCGACGACACCGACCCCACCTTCGGCGACATGAAGTACCTCGCGCTCGCCGCCTTCACGCTCGTCGTGATCCTGCTCTTCCAGCGCTTCGGCCGCGGCTTCCTCAAGCAGGTCGCCCTGCTCGCGGGCATGTTCATCGGCACGCTGGCCGCCATCCCCTTCGGCATGGCCGACTTCACCTCCGTACAGACCGCGCCGCTGGCCGCGCTGCCCACGCCGTTCGCCGCCGGTGCGCCCGTCTTCCAGCCCGCCGCGATCCTCTCGCTCTGCATCGTGATGCTGGTCCTGATGACCGAGTCCGCCGCGGGCATGCTCGCCCTCGGCGAGATCTGCGAACGGAAGACCGACGGGAAGACGATCACCCGGGGCCTGCGCACCGACGGCATCGCCACCCTGGTCGGACCGGTCTTCGGCGGCTTCCCGACCTCCGCCTTCGCGCAGAACGTCGGCGTGGTCTCGCTGACCCGCGTGCGCAGCAGGTACGTCGTCGCCGTCGCCGGTGGCGCGCTCATCGTCCTCGGCGCCTTCCCGGTGCTCGGCGCGGTCGTCAACGTGGTCCCCATGCCGGTGCTCGGCGGCGCGGGCATCGTCCTCTTCGGCTCCATCGCGGTCAGCGGCATCCGTACGCTCTCCGAGGCGGGCCTGGACGACAGCTCCAACATCATCCTGGTGGCCGTGTCGCTCGGAGCGGGCATCATCCCGCTCGCCGCGCCCACCTTCTACGCGGAGTTCCCCGCCTGGGCGCAGACCGTGCTCGGCTCCGGCATCAGCGCCGGTGCCCTGGTCGCCGTCTCGCTCAACCTGTTCTTCCACCATCTCGGCACCCGTAGCAGCGCCAGCGCGGCTGCGGCACTCAAATCTTCCTAGGGTCATGCCGTGCCCACATCGCAACGCCACCAGTAGAGAAGGAAGCACCATGGCAGCATCGGCAACCCAGGAAGGCGCCGTCGAGCGCATCGTCATCGAGAACGCCGCGATCGCGACGGTCGACGCCACGGACACCGAGTACGCCTCGGGTCACGTGGTCGTCGCCGGAAACAAGATCGAGTCGATCGGCGCGGGGAAGGCCCCCGAGGGCCTGGCGAACGTGGTGCGCCGCGTCGACGCCACCGGCCATCTGATCACCCCCGGCCTGGTCAACACCCACCACCACTTCTACCAGTGGATCACCCGGGGCCTGGCCACCGACCACAACCTGTTCAACTGGCTGACGGCGCTCTACCCGACCTGGGCGCGCATCGACGAGCAGATGACCTACGCCGCCGCGCAGGGCTCCCTCGCGATGATGGCCCGCGGCGGTGTCACCACCGCCATGGACCACCACTACGTCTTCCCGCAGGGCTCCGGCGACCTCTCCGGCTCGATCATCCGGGCCGCCTCCGAGATGGGCGTCCGCTTCACCCTGGCCCGCGGCTCCATGGACCGCAGCGAGAAGGACGGCGGCCTGCCGCCGGACTTCGCCGTCGAGACCCTTCAGGGCGCGCTCGCCGCGACCGAGGAGACCGTCAAGAAGCACCACGACGCCTCCTTCGACGCGATGACGCAGGTGGCCGTGGCTCCCTGTTCGCCGTTCTCCGTCTCGACCGAACTCATGAAGCAGGGCGCCGAGCTGGCCCGCCGCCTCGGCGTACGGCTGCACACCCACGGCAGCGAGACGGTCGAGGAGGAGAAGTTCTGCCACGAGCTCTTCGGCATGGGCCCGACCGACTACTTCGAGTCCACCGGTTGGCTCGGCGAGGACGTGTGGATGGCGCACTGCGTCCACATGAACGACTCCGACATCGCCCACTTCGCCCGCACGGGCACGGGCGTCGCCCACTGCCCCTCCTCCAACGCGCGTCTCGCCGCAGGCATCGCCCGCGTCCCGGACATGCTGAAGGCGGGCGTCCCGGTCGGCCTCGGCGTCGACGGCACCGCCTCCAACGAGTCGGGCGAACTCCACACCGAACTGCGCAACGCCCTGCTGATCAACCGCCTCGGCGCCCACCGCGAGGCCGCGCTCAACGCCCGCCAGGCCCTGCGCCTCGGCACCTACGGCGGCGCGCAGGTCCTCGGCCGCGCCACGCAGATCGGCTCCCTGGAGGCGGGCAAGCTCGCCGACCTCGTCCTCTGGAAGATCGACGGCATCGGGCACGCCTCGATCGCCGACCCGGTGACCGCCATCGTCTTCGGCGCGGCGGCCCCGGTCACACTCTCCCTCGTCAACGGCCGGCCGGTCGTCGAGAACGGCCGCCTGCTCCACGCCGACGAGGACGCCATCGCCCGCTCCACGCGGGACGAGGCGCAGCGCCTGGCGCGCATCGCCGCCGGCAGCTGACACCTGGAACTCCGGCCGGGGGGGACGGCCCCCGGCCGGACTTGAGCAGCCGAGCGGGCTGCTCAAGTGCCGCCCCGGCAACGTGGCCCAAAGCTTCACGTTGCCGGGGCGGTCAGTACTACCTGGGCGCATTCCCACAACCGAATACCGAGCGTTCCTTGCACCACGCACCACCTCCCAGAAGCGAAAAGTGCCGGTGTCCAGCCGGTACTGGAAAACAACCGGAGGAGCCACAGTGGCCACTCAGCCCAGGTTCACCAAGCAAGGCACTTCCCCGGACGACTCCGACGAGGCGTCCATATCCCCGGCATCCCCGGCATCCCCGGCCGTCCATCCGGTCGACGAGAAACTCCCGCCCCTGAAGATGGCCACCACCGGCCTCCAGCACGTGGCCGCCATGTACGCGGGCGTCGTCGCACCGCCGCTCATCGTCGGCGCGGCGGTCGGCCTCTCCGCGAAGGAACTCACCTTCCTGACCGGCGCCTGCCTCTTCACCGCGGGTCTCGCCACGTTCCTCCAGACCCTCGGCTTCTGGAAGATCGGCGCGCGCCTCCCCTTCGTCAACGGCGTCACGTTCGCCGGTGTCGCCCCCATGCTGGCCGTCGTCGACTCCACCAAGGACAAGGACGACGCGCTGCCGATCATCTTCGGCGCGGTGATCGTCGCCGGTGTGCTCGGCTTCATCGCCGCACCCTTCTTCTCCAAGATGGTCCGGTTCTTCCCGCCGGTCGTCACCGGTACGGTGATCACCCTCATCGGCATCTCGCTGATGCCGGTCGCCTTCGGCTGGGCCCAGGGTCCCGTGCCCGGCGCCGGTGACTACGGCTCGATGAAGAACCTCGGTCTCGCGGGGATCACCCTCGTCATCGTGCTCGTGCTGCGCCGCTTCACGACCGGCTTCGTCAAGCAGATCGCGGTCCTGCTCGGCCTGGTCATCGGCACGCTCATCGCGATCCCCTTCGACGCCACGGACTTCAGCCCGATCGGCGAGGCGGACGTCGTCGGCTTCCCGACGCCCTGGCACTTCGGCGCCCCGCAGTTCGCCGCCGCCGCGATCGTCTCGCTCTGTGTCGTCATGGTCGTCTCGATGACGGAGTCGACGGCCGACATGCTCGCCCTCGGCGAGATCGTGGAGCGTCCCGCCGATGAGAAGACCATCGCCGCGGGTCTGCGCGCGGACTGTCTCGGCTCGGCGGTCAGCCCGCTCTTCAACGGCTTCATGTGCAGCGCGTTCGCCCAGAACATCGGCCTGGTCGCGATGACCAAGATCCGCAGCCGGTACGTGGTGGCCGTCGGCGGCGGCTTCCTCGTCCTGATGGGCCTCTGCCCGATGGCCGCCTCGCTGATCGCGGTCGTGCCGCGCCCGGTGCTCGGCGGCGCGGGCGTGGTGCTGTTCGGCTCGGTCGCGGCGAGCGGCATCCAGACGCTGGTCAAGGCCAACCTGGAGAAGGACAACAACGTCCTGATCGTGGCCGTGTCGCTGGCCGTCGGCCTGATCCCGATCGCGGCGCCGGAGTTCTACCACGCGTTCCCGGAGACCGCGAAGATCATCCTCGACTCGGGCATCTCGACCGGCTGCGTGGCGGCCGTACTCCTGAACCTGGTCTTCAACCACATCGGCAAGGGCCGCGACGCCGACGACGTCACGGCGCCGATGGAGGGCGGCGGGGCCATCGTCGAACAGCGCACCCCTGCCCACGACTCCTCGCCCACGGGGTCTTCCGCTGCCGGGGTGCACTGACGTAACGTCGTGGCGCCGTCGACCGTATGGCGGAAGTTACTTTCCAGTAGGTTTCGTCGGCCGCGTTCCGCGTCTCATGAACTCCCACGGAACGGGGCCGATCTCCGGCGTCACGCAACGGAAGAAGCGCCACCCATGAGTTCTGAAGCGAAGCCCGCCGACGCCGCCGCAGGCGCCGCCACCCCCGAGGTCCACCCGGTCGACGAGATCCTGCCGCCGGGCCGCATGCTCGTCGCCAGCCTCCAGCACGTCGCCTCGATGTACGCGGGCGCGGTCTCCGTGCCGCTGGTCGTGGCCGTCGCGGCGAAGATGTCACCGGGGGACACGGCCGTACTCATGGGCGGCAGCCTCCTGATGGCGGGCATCGCCACCCTGCTCCAGACGCTCGGCATCGGCACCTTCATCGGCTCGAAGCTGCCGTTCGTCAACGGCGTCTCCTTCGCCGGTGTCGGCGTGATGCTGACCATCATCGCCACGCGGGGCGGCGTCGAGGCGGGGATGCCCGTCGTCTTCGGCGCCATCATCGTCTCCAGCCTCTTCGGCCTCGCGGTCAGCTCGTACTTCTCGCGGCTCGTCCGGTTCTTCCCGCCGGTCGTCACCGGCTCCGTCATCACCCTGATCGGCGTCTCGCTGATCCCCGTCGCGTACGACTGGATCGTCGACGACTCGGCGAGCGGCACCCCCGAACCGAAGAGCATCGGACTCGCGGGCGCCACCGTCCTGGTCATGTTGCTGCTCCAACGGTTCACCCGAGGCTTCCTCAAGCAGATCAGCATGCTCTTCGCCATGATCTTCGGAACCCTGCTCGCGATCCCCATGGGCCTCGCCGACTTCTCAAAGCTGGACGGCGCCGCGCCGGTCGGCATCCCCTCGCCGCTGCACTTCGGCGCCCCGGAGTTCAACCTCCCGGCGATCATCTCGATGTGCGTCGTGATGCTGGTGATCCTCACCGAGTCGACCGCTGACATGATCGCCCTCGGCAGGATCGTCGACCGTGACGTCGACGAGAAGACCATCGCGCGCGGCCTGCGCGCCGACGCGCTCGGCTCCGCGCTCAGCCCGCTCTTCAACGCCTTCCACGCCAGCGCGTTCGCCCAGAACATCGGCCTGGTGGTGATCTCCAAGGTGCGCAGCCGGTTCGTGGTCGCGCTCAGCGGCGCCATCCTCGTCCTGATCGGCCTCAGCCCGGCCGCGGCGGCCCTGATCTCGGTCGTCCCCATGCCGGTCCTCGCCGCCGTCAGCCTCTTCCTCTTCGGCTCCATCGCCGTCAGCGGCATCCAGACGTTGCTCCAGGCCGACCTGCACCGGGGCGACAACGCCCTCATCGTGGTCGTCACCCTGGGCGCGGGCCTGGCCCCCGCCCTCTCGGACGGCTTCTACGACGCGTTCCCCGCCTGGGCGCAGATCGTCCTCGGCTCCGGCATCTCCACGGGGTGTCTCCTCGCGGTGACCCTGAACCTCGTCTTCAACCACCTCGGCACCAAGGAGCAGGCGGCCGAGCCCGCCGCGGAGGCCGTCGAGGCCGCGGCGACGCACTGAGCTTCTCAGTCGGGGCCGCCGCCACGCACTGAGCCCCTCAGGGGCGGTCGTGCCAGGCGAACGCCGAGATCCGCCAGCCGTCGGGGGTGCGGACGAACTGGATCGTCTTCATGCCGCCGCCCTCGAACGGCTTGCCCTCCATGACCCCGGCCTTCGCGTACTCGCCGACGCGTGACGCGACGCCGCCGTGGATCTCGGTCCGCGCGGAGACCTCCCACTCGTGGAAACCGGTCACCCGCCCGCCCGGCGCGAGCAGTTCCTCGCGCGGCCCGATGAACTCCTCCACGGTGTACGCGTGGTACTCGGGGGCGGTCACCACGATGACGCCGCCCGGCAGCATCAGCCCGCGGAGCCGGGCGACATCGGCACCCTTCCCGTCACGGTTGTCGAAGGAGCCGAAGAACTCGGTGGTCAGCGCGTCTATCTCAGCCTGGGACATGGCGGGACACTAACACCGCGCCCCGCCCGTACTCACCCCGCTAAGACCCGCAGAGCGCGGCGGAGTTGACGTACCCGCCCTTGTTCTCGTCGTCCGTGGCGAGCAGCGCGGCAGGGGAGTTCCGGGCGCCGGGGGCGCACTCGACCGCCTCTGTCTTGTGGCCCTTGAACTTCTTCAGGACGTCCGGCGACCTGTCGACCGAGAGCCGTACCTTGCCCGAGCGGGCCACGGAGACCCGGCCCGCGTCGGTGACCGCGGAGGTGAAGGGCCCGTCGTCACCGGCGTCCGACGCCGAGCCGATGAGCAGGTGTCCCGCGCCGGTGACCGTGATGTCGGAGGCGTGGCGGACGTCGCCCTTCGGGTAGGGGGCGCGGTAGCGGGCCGTGGTGACCGGGCCGAAGTCGGCCTCGCCGTACTCGTTGAAGGAGAAGGGCGCCGCGCGCAGCTTCGACGGGCGGTCCTCACCCTCCCCGCGGTCGGCCCAGACCGCCGCCAGCCTGCCGTGCCGCGAGGTCAGCGCGAAGCTCTCGTAGTCGTCGCCCTCGGCGATGCCGGGCAGCGGGGAGGTGTCGAGCACCCGGACCCGGGAGCCCTCGGACGTGAGGTGGTAGACGAGGCCGCGGCTGGCGAGGGCGACGTACTCGCCGGAGGCGCCGGGGACCGCCTCGATCGCCTCCAGGTCGATCGGCTCGCTGCCGCCGTCCCAGGTCAGCGGCTTGACGGCGGCGGAACGTCCGGGCCGGTAGGTGAGCGCGGCCACCCGGTTCTGGCCGGGCTTCTTGTTGTCGCGCACGACGAGCGCGTGCGTGCTGCCGTCCGCGCGGACGCCGTCGCCGCCGCCGCTCAGGGCGAGGCCGCTGATGCCGGAGGTGATGTCGTCACCGGCCCGCTGCCAGCCGCCGCCCGCCGCGGGCGCCGGGGCCGTGCCCGCCGTGACGAGGGCGGCGGTGAGGGCGGTGAGTACGGACCTGCGGAGGAACATGGATCTTTCACCTCTGTGCTGATGGACGCGCGTAGACGGGGAGTTGGGGGGCAGTTGGCGGGTSGGGCGGCGGGAAGCAAGAGGTGGTGGCGAGGCGTACGGGAACGCGCGGGGCGCCAGAGGCACCCCGCGCGCGGTCCGGCCCGGTTCCGGCCGGTCAGTCCTTGCGGTACTCCGGCCGGTCAGCCGATGCGGTACGAGTCCCCGTACACCTTCCACTCCAATGGAGTGTTCAGGTTGAGGTTCCGCTTCTGCAGGAACACCCGCTGGGCGGTGTCCACCCGGCTGGTGTCCTCGTGGGCCTCCTCCTGCTTCATCGCCCAGACGCGCGCGTCGAGGAAGGCGTTCAGGTACGCCACCTCGTCGCCGCCCTGGGCCGGCGGCTTGGCCGAACGCAGCGCGCGCTTGCGGATGTTGCGGAAGCTGGTGGAGTCGCCGCCGTCGCCGTGCATGACGATGGCGTCGTAGTAGCAGAACTGGCCGAGCACGCCGATGCCGTCCGACTTGCCCTGCCCGACGGCCGGGTTGAAGTAGACCCGGTCGCGCTCGTCGTTCTGCGCCTGCTGGAACGCCGTGTCCTGGGCGGCCCGCTCCCAGTCGCGCGTGAAGTTGGGGTCGAGCCCGTCGTGCGAGTCGGTGCCGTCGACCCTGCGCAGCGCGGGCAGGTACTTGGCGAGGACGTTGCCGGGCTTGCGCTGGGTGTACAGCTCGACGAGGTCGAGCATGTCGCCGGTGCCGGAACAGAAGCCGATGATGCCCGCGGTGTAGCCGCGGCCGTCGTCGATGTCCTCGCAGTAGCGGTAGTACTTCTTCCAGTCGAGGCTGGAGTTCTCGGCGCCCCCCTGGCGATCTCCTTCTTCGCCGGGTCGTCGAGCCCGCCCGCCCTGGCCGAGGCCTGACCGGCGGACGCCGCCTGCGCGGCGACGAGCGGCCCCGCGACGGCGGCGGCGCCGATGAAGGTGAGCAGGGTGCGGCGGGATGTGAGCG
>NZ_JASKYR010000011.1:0-36236 GCF_041028215.1 Streptomyces flavofungini | reverse complement strand
GACGTCGGGGGCCTCGACGTCGGGGGCCTGGACGTCGGGGGCTTCGACGTGGGCGGCTTGGACGTGGGCTTGTCGCTCGGCTTGTCCGAGGGCTCGTCGGAGGGCTTCCCGCTGTTGCTGGGACCGGCCGACGGACGGCCGCTCGGGGTGGGGTCGTCGGCGGTGCCGGTGATGCCGTCCTCGCCCGGGTCGACGGGGCGGCTCGTGGAGTCCTTCTGCGGCTTGTCGGCGTTCATGCCGCCCTCGCCCGGGTCCTCGGTGGCCGACTGCTCGGTCTTCACCCGGTCACCTGGGTCGTCGTCGCCGCCGCCGGACGTGGCGCCCAGCGTGACGACCGTGCCGAGCACGGCGACGAGCAGGGCTCCCGCGCCCGCCGCGACGAGGTTGCGCCGGGTGCCGCTGACGATGGAGCGGCGGCTCGGTGTCTTCGGGGGCACGAGGACGGGCGTGACCCGGCTGCTGACCAGGGTCTCCGGCTCCGGCGGCGCGGGCTGTGCGAAGGCAGCGGGGACGCCGCCGGGGGGCGACGCCGACTCCTCGTAGCGCGCGTCGGGGATCTCCTCCCCCGCCGCGGTGCGTCCGCCGGGCAGCGCGCCGCCCGAGCGGTCGGCGACCAGGGCGAGGGCGCGGCGCCCGGAGATCATGCCCCGCTTGTCGGCGAGCGCGCCGCGCAGCCCGATGGAGGCCTCAAGTTCGGCGCGGGCCCGGTCGAGGTGTCCGCCGCAGAGCGCGAGGATGCCCAGCTCATGGTGGAAGTACGCCTCCTCGGCGACCTCTCCGGCGTTGCGCGCGGCCTCCTGGCCCGAGCGCAGGGCGCGTTCCCAGGCGCCCCAGCCGAGTCCTCCCGCGAAGGCGGGCGCGGCGGATCGGGCGAGCAGGACCGCGGCGCCGCTCTCCGCGGTGACCAGGGCGGCGAGGGCCGCGAGGACCGCGTCGGCCTCGGCGGTGACCCGCTCGGGGGCGACCGAGGGGTGTCCGGCCCACCAGGCGTAGTGCTGGGCGGCCGAGCGGGCCCGCTCGGGGCTGTCGTCGGCGTATCCGGCGCTCTCCAGCTGGGCGCGCACGCCCGGGGCGAGCCGGTAGTGCGCGCCGGCCGAGGTGACCAGGGCGCAGCTGACCAGCTCGGCGAGGGCGGCGTCGGCGTGGGTGTCGCCGACCAGGGCGGGCAGATGGGCCTGGTGCGGCAGCTCGCCGCCGAGCGCGACGGCGAACTCCAGGGTGGCCCGGGCCGACGGGCTCAGCCGGGCGGCGAGCAGGGCCGCGGGCGCGGCGCCGTCGGCGAGGGTGGGCAGCGGCACGTCGTAGGCGGCGTCGTCCGCGGCGTCGAAGGGCGCGTCGACCGGGAGCTCGGCGGCACAGCCGTTCTCCTCGAAGGCGTGCGGGTCGGCGCGGAGCTGGTCGCGCTGGCGGAGCAGGGCGCCCGCCTGGACGAAGCGCAGCGGCAGGCCCTCGGACTCGAACCACAGGTCGCCCGCCCAGTTGGCCTCCTCGTCGTCGAGGACCCGGCCGACGACGCGCTCCAGGAGTTCGAGGCTGCCGCCGCGGCCGAGGCCGCCGAGGAAGACCTCTTCCAGGAGGGAGTCGGTGGAGGGGGCGGCGACGTCGGGCGTCGTGGAGACGAGGAAGGCGCACTCGGGCGTCGCGTCGAGCAGCTCGTCCAGGCCCGCGCCGCCGAACTCCAGGTCGTCCAGGACGACGACGGCACCGATGGCGCCGACGAGCTCGGTGAGCCGGGTGCGGTCGGGGCGGTACAGGGGTGCGTCGTAGACGGCGGTGAAGAGGTCGTGGAGCAGTTCGCCGGGTGTCCTGCGGTAGCCGGAGAGCCGGACGACGCCGTCGGGGGCGAGGTCGGCGCAGTCGTCGGCGACGGCGTTGAGCAGCGCCGTGCGGCCGGAGCCCGCGGGTCCGGTCAGCCGGACCGACCGGCCTCGGGCGAGCAGCCGTACGAGGCGCTCACGCTCCTCCTGGCGCTCGAGGAGCGGCAGCCTGGGCAGTGCGGGCCCGGGCGGCACGGGAGGCAGCGAGGCGCGGCGCAGCTCGGCGCGGTCGTCGGCGGTCCGCCTGCGGGGTTCCGGCGGGCGCTCCCCGGGCGGGCAGGGCTCGATCTCGCTGCCGTCGACGGGGTTGACGGTGAGCAGGAAGTCCCCGGACACGAGCCGCACCGTGCGGGCCAGCGCGGGTGCCTGCTGGCCGAAGTCCGGGGTCAGCGCATCGCGCGGGCGCTGCGAGCGCGCCGAGCCTTCGTGATCGTCGCCACCTTGCTCGTGGCCGTACTCTTCGGGTTCCCGGTTCATCGGGTCCATGGTCCCAGCCCCCCAGATGCGTGGTGTGCAGAGCCCCCTCCGGCCTTCGTGCACACTGCGCTGTCGCTTCTGGTCCGGTGCCCCCGCGCGGGTTCGTATATCGGTGGGCGACCGAACCCTAGACCTTCGCTCAGTATCTACGAGAGGGCGGGGTCCCGCCCCGCCCGAGACGTCACAGTCTCGTGAGGATTGCGCGCTTCAGACCCTGGGGAGCGATTCGACGCCGATGCCGCCCTCGATGGCGAGGATGCGGTGCAGCCGCGTCGCGACGAGGAGGCGCTGCATCTGCGGCGGCACGTGGCGCAGCACGAGCCTGCGTCCGCAGCGCCCGGCGCGGCGGTGCGCGCCCATGATCACGCCGAGTCCCGTGGCGTCCCACGAGTCGAGTTCGGACAGGTCGAGCACCAGGTCGCCGGCGCCGTCGTCGACGGCCGAGTGCAGGACCGTACGGGCGTCCGCCGCGCTGCGTACGTCGAGGCGTCCCCCGACGACCAGCTGGGCCTGGTCGCCCCTGATGTGCATATGCGCTCCCCGAGAGTGCGGTGTGCAGAGTGCGGTGTCTGCTGTGGCGGATGGTCCGTAAGGCGTCTTCTGGTCCTTAAGGCGATCTGCGTATGTCACAGCAACTGACTGCCGCGTGGGCGAGGAAGTTGCCGTCTGTAAGCGAACCGATACCGAATTCACTCCGAGGGGTGACCCGGAAGCCGCCGAAAGGTCAGACGAGGCGTCAGACGGCGTACGCCAGTACTGGTTCAGTGCTTGTAGAAGCCCTGCCCGCTCTTGCGCCCGATGTCACCGGCGTCAACCATCCGGCGCATCAGCTCCGGCGGGGCGAACTTCTCGTCCTGGGACTCCGTGTAGATGTTGCTCGTGGCGTGGAGCAGGATGTCGACGCCGGTGAGGTCGGCGGTCGCGAGCGGGCCCATGGCGTGGCCGAAGCCGAGCTTGCAGGCGATGTCGATGTCCTCGGCGGTGGCGACGCCCGACTCGTACAGCTTGGCGGCCTCGACCACGAGCGCGGAGATCAGACGGGTCGTCACGAAGCCCGCGACGTCGCGGTTGACGACGATGCAGGTCTTGCCGACGGACTCGGCGAACTCACGGGTGCGGGCGAGGGTCTCGTCGCTGGTCTTGTAGCCCCGCACGAGCTCGCAGAGCTGCATCATCGGGACCGGCGAGAAGAAGTGGGCGCCGACGACGCGCTCCGGACGGTCCGTCACGGCCGCGATCTTGGTGATCGGGATGGCGGAGGTGTTGGAGGCGAGCACGGCGTCGTCGCGCACCAGCTTGTCGAGGGTGCGGAAGATCTCGTGCTTGACCTCCAGCTTCTCGAAGACGGCCTCGACGACGATGTCGGCGTCGGCGACAGCGTCCAGGTCGGTGGTGGTCGTGATGCGCGCGAGCGCGGCCTCGGCGTCCTCGGCGGCGAGCTTGCCCTTGCCGACGAACCTGTCGTACGACGCCTTGATCCCGTCGGTGCCACGGGTCAGGGCCTCGTCGGTGACGTCGCGCAGAACGACGTCCCAGCCCGCCTGGGCGGAGACCTGAGCGATGCCGGACCCCATGAGTCCGGCTCCGATGACGGCGAGCTTCCGTGCCACTGTTCCGACTCCCCTACCGCTGGATCGCGCTTGCCTTACACGCTGTTCATGTATGCCTCTGCGGCGCACGTTAGCGGTCCGGGGCGCGCCTGTGTCCGCGAAGAGATGCGCGTCACGTCTCAAATGACGGACATCACACTGGTACGGGCCGCGGTGTGCGGCGCGTCACGCGGACGGGCGGGTCACCCGGTGGGCCGCGTCGCGTAGTTGAGGACCCGCTCGCCGAACAGGTCCTCCATCTCGTCGAGCAGGACGAGCGCCTCGCGCGACACCTCGGCGACGTCGCGGCGCTTGACCATCTCCTCGCCGATCCACGCCATGAGCGTGCTGTGCGCCCAGGAGAGCTGACCCGCGATCAGGCCGGGCAGGGGGTCGTCGCCGTCGGCCCCCGCCTCCTCGGCGAGCGTCGCGGTGAGCCGGGTCAGCGCCTGCTGCTGGATCTCCCAGAGCCGGGAGCGCAGGGGGGGCGCGTCGGTGATGACCCGCATGAAGTCGGCCCAGCCCGCGAAGAGCCCGACGTGGGGCGAGACGCCCTCCACGTCCGAGCGCAGTTCGCGCAGGACGGCGGCGGCGGCCGACTCGCCCCGCCCGCGGCCCCGCACATAGCCGGAGAGCCGGTCCACGACGGACTCCCCCCGGTCGAGGAAGAGGTCCTCCTTGGCGGGGAAGTAGTTGTACACGGTGTTGACGGAGACGTCCGCCGCGTCCGCGATCTCCGCGATGGTCACCGCGCCGAAGCCGCGCTGGAGGAAGAGCCCCGTCGCGATGTCGGAGATCCGCTGCTTGGTCTGCCGCTTCTTGCGCTCCCTGAGCCCCTCGGTCATGCCCCCATCGTATGCGTCGCTGGTCACTCTTGAATTTTGCGCCCAATGAAAACTTAGTGACGTTGCAAAATTTCAGTGACTCTGTTTCTAATGGGCGCATGGCAATCATCAGGACGTCCGGGCTCACCCGGACCTTCCGCACCAAGGGCGGACCCGTCGAGGCCGTCCGGGGCATCGACCTGACCGTCGGGGCGGGCGAGATCCTCGGCTTCCTCGGGCCGAACGGCGCGGGCAAGACCACGACGCTGCGCATGCTGACGACACTCCTCCCGCCCACCAGCGGCGGCGCCACCGTGGCGGGGTGCGACCTGGTCCGGGACCCGGCGGGCGTGCGCGCCCGTATCGGGTACGTCGCCCAGTCCGGCGGCGTCGACCTCAGCGTCTCCGTACGCGAGGAACTGATCACCCAGGGACGCCTGTACCGCCTGCCGAGGGCGCGCGCCGAGGCCCGCGCCGAGGAGCTGGCGGACAGCCTCGGCCTGACCGCGCTGATGGAGCGGCCCTGCGCGGCGCTCTCCGGCGGTCAGCGGCGGCGCCTGGACATCGCCATGGGGCTCACGCACCGGCCCGAGGTGCTCTTCCTCGACGAGCCGACCACCGGGCTCGACCCGGGCAGCAGGGCCGAGGTGTGGACGCTGGTACGGCGGCTGCGCGACGAGTACGGCACGACCGTCTTCCTCACCACGCACTACCTCGACGAGGCCGACGCCCTCTCCGACCGCCTGGTCGTCGTGGACCGGGGCGTCATCGCCGCCGACGGCACACCGAGCGCCCTCAAGCTGCGCTACGGCGGCTCGATCGACGCCACGCTCCAGGACACCTTCCTCGCCATCACCGGCCGCGCCGTCGCGCCGGAGGAACAGCCGCCCGTCGCCGTCTGACCCGCCGGCCCCCGCACCTCCCGACCCCGAGGACCTCCATGCCCGCCCTGCTCTCCGACACCGCGCTCGTCTTCGGGCGGTACGCCCGGCAGACCCTGCGCTCCCCGTTCCAGATCCTCTTCGGCGTCCTCACGCCCCTGCTCTACCTGCTCTTCTTCGGGCCCCTGCTCACCGGGCTGCCGCTGGGCTCCGACGGCGACTCCTGGCAGGTGCTCGTCCCCGGGCTGCTGCTGCAACTCGGTCTCTTCGGAGCGACCTTCAGCGGCTTCGCGCTCATCATCGAGAAGCAGTCCGGCGTGGTGGAGCGGATGCGGGTGACACCCGTCAGCCGTCTGGCGCTGCTGCTCGGCCGGATTCTGCGCGACGCCGCGCTCTTCGTCTTCCAGGCAGTGCTGCTCGTGCTCGCCGCGCTGGTCATGGGGTTGCGGGCGCCTGTGGGCGGTGTCCTCATCGGCTTCGCCTTCGTGGCGCTCCTGACGGCGGGGCTCGCCTCCCTCTCGTACGCCCTGGCCATGAAGGTCGGCAGGCCGCAGGAGTTCGGGCCCGCCGTCAACGCGGTGAGCATGCCCGCGATGCTGCTCTCCGGCCTGATGCTGCCGATGGCGCTCGCGCCCGCCTGGCTGGACGTCCTGTCGCACCTCATGCCGTTCCGCTATCTCGTCGACGCGGTGCGGGCGGCCTACGTGGGCGACTACGGAGCCGCCACCATGCTGTACGGGGTCCTGATGGCCGTCGCCTTCGTGCTGTTCTCCGTGACGGTGGGCACACGGGTCTTCCAGCGGGCCGGAGCCTGACTACGCTCGACCGCATGGTCAATCTGACGCGCATCTACACCAGGACCGGCGACCAGGGCACGACCGCCCTCGGCGACATGAGCCGCACCGCCAAGACCGATCTGCGGATCTCCGCGTACGCCGACGCCAACGAGGCCAACGCGGCCATCGGCACGGCGATCGCGCTCGGACAGCTCGACGCGGAGGTCGTGAAGGTCCTCGTACGGGTCCAGAACGACCTGTTCGACGTGGGCGCCGACCTCTCCACCCCGGTCGTCGAGGACCCGGAGTACCCGCCGCTGCGGGTCGAGCAGAGCTACATCGACAAGCTGGAGGCGGACTGCGACCGCTTCCTCGACGAACTGGAGAAGCTCCGCAGCTTCATCCTCCCGGGCGGTACACCGGGCGCGGCCCTGCTGCACCAGGCGTGCACGGTGGTGCGGCGGGCCGAGCGCTCGACGTGGGCCGCCTTCGAGGTGCACGGGGAGACCATGAACCCCTTGACGGCCACCTATCTCAACCGCCTCTCCGACCTCCTCTTCATCCTGGCCCGTACGGCCAACAGGACGGTCGGCGACGTGCTCTGGGTCCCGGGCGGCGAACGCTAGGACCGCTGGGACACCGTCGCGGGCGCCTTCTTCGGGAAGAGGGTGTACGAGGCGGCGATGACGACATTGATGCCGATCACCCAGACCATCCGCTGCTGCCACGCCCGCAGCGAGCCGGTGTCGCCCTCGCCGCCCACGTACCAGACCGCGCCCTGGAGCAGGGCCATCGCGATCAGCGCGGCGAGCACCCAGCGGGCGGCGATCTTCCACTCGTGGACCGCGCGGGCCGTGCCGTACTTCGGTGTCGTGGGGGCGGGTCCCCCGGCGAAGCGGTGGGCCACGCGGACGTCGACCCACTTGATCGTGTAGTGCCCGAGCGCCACGGAGTAGCCGATGTAGACGGCGGCGAGGCCGTGCTTGAAGTCCGGCTCCGCGCCGTTCCTCAGATCGATCGCGGTGACGACGAACAGCAGCACCTCAAGGAGCGGCTCGCACAGCAGCACCGCGACGCTCATTCGCGGCATCCTCGCCCAGTAGCGCAGGGCGAGCCCGGCGGCCAGGAGCACCCAGAAGCCGACCTCGCAGATGATGATCAGTGTGACGATCACGGCCGGCTCCTCGCGGTCGATTCCTCTGTGGTCACCCTTCAAGGCTCCCGTCCCGGCGGCCCGTGATCGTCGTCGAGAGTGACGAAACCGCACTGCATCCTTCGATGTAGCGGCGGCCCCGCGCTCCGGCCACCGGCGCCCGCAACCAGCGCCGTACCCAGTTCGATGTAGTGGCCCGGGACCGGCTCCTCCGCCAGGACCAGGCGGTGTCCCCGCCCCACCGTGTTGGATGGGGGCATGCCCCTGTCCCTCGCGCGCCCGCACCGCGTCGACGTCTCCATCGCCGCCGCGAGCCTGCTCAGCGGGCTCGCGCTGTGGGGGCTCGGGCTGCACTCGAACCCCGGCCGGCCTCTGGGCGGCACCTGGGCGCTTCTCCCGCTCGCCGTCCTCGCCTGCATGGAGCTGGTCCGCAGGACCGCTCCGCGGACCGCGCTGACCATCGGCACACTGGCACTGACCGCCGACCAGTTCACCGAGGGCAACCTCGCCTCGCTCCTGATGTTCACGGACATCGTCTACGCGGCCGTCGTGTACGGCACACCCGCCGCCGCCCGCCGTATCCCGGTCACCACGGGCCTGGTCACGGTGGCGGTGACCATCGGCTTCCTCGCCTGGTTCCAGGAGCCGGAGGCGATCCTCATCGGCGTCGTCGCCGGGGCCATCTCCTTCGGCCCCGCCACCACCGGCGTCCTGGTGCGCAACCACCGCGAGGCCGCCGACGCGGCGAAGCTGCGGGCCGAGCAGACCGCCCTGCTCGCCGAGATGGACCGGGTCCAGGCCGTCGTCGCCGAGCGCGCGAGGGTGGCCAGGGAGCTGCACGACATGGTCGCCAACCACCTCTCGGCGATCGCCATCCACTCCACGGCGGCGCTCTCCCTCGACGACCCCGCGACGAGCAGGGAGGCCCTCGGCGTCATCCGGGAGAACAGCGTCCAGGGCCTGGCCGAGATGCGCCGCCTCATCGGCATCCTGCGCGACGACAGCGGCGACCTGGAACCGGCCGCCGCACCCACCCTGGACGGCCTCGCCTCCCTGGTCGCGGGGGCCCGCGCCAACGGCCTCGACGTCACGCTCGACGACGCCCTCGACCCGGCGGGGCCGAAGCTGCCCGCGCCGGTCGGGCTCGCGGCGTACCGCATCGTCCAGGAGTCCCTGACGAACGCCCTCAAGCACGCCTCCCCCGGCCGGGTCACGGTCCGCCTCGTCCAGCAGCCCCGCGCCCTGAAGGTCCGCGTGACCAGCCCGTACGGTGATCCGTCCGGGCCCCGCGCCCCCGGCTCGGGAGCCGGACTCGTCGGCATGCGCGAGCGCACCGAACTGCTCGGCGGTGCCTTCGAGGCGGGCCCGGAGAGCAGCCCCGACGGCAAGGTCTGGCACGTCCTCGCGACCCTGCCCGTCGACCCCGCAGACGAAGGAGCCAAGGAATGATCCGGGTGCTTGTCGCCGAAGACCAGTCAGCCGTGCGCGCGGGGCTCGTCCTCATCCTGCGCAGCGCGCCCGACATCGAGGTGGTCGGCGAGGCCGCGGACGGCGAGCAGGCGGTGGCGATGGCCCGCGAGCTCCGCCCCGACCTGGTCCTGATGGACGTCCAGATGCCGCGGCTCGACGGGGTGGCCGCGACGCGGCAGGTCGTCGCCGAGGACCTCGCGGACGTGCTGGTCCTCACCACGTTCGACCTGGACGAGTACGTCTTCGGGGCGCTGCGCGCGGGCGCCTCGGGGTTCCTCCTCAAGAACACCGAGGCGCGGGACCTCATCGAGGCCGTCCGTACGGTGGCGCGCGGCGAGGGCCTGATCTCCCCGGCCGTCACCCGCCGCCTCATCGCCGAGTTCGCCGCACCGGCCAGGCCCGTACGCCGTGAGAACGCCCCGGACCCGGCGATCCTGGACAGTCTCACGCGCCGCGAGCGCGAGGTGCTGGCCTGCGTCGGCGAGGGCCTGTCGAACGCGGAGATCGCGGGCCGCCTCTCCATGGCGGAGGCCACGGTGAAGACCCACGTCAGCCGGCTGCTCGGCAAGCTCGACCTGCGGAGCCGGGTGCAAGCCGCCGTACTGGCGCAGGAGTTGGGGGTCTGAGCCGTCCGGGCGGGAAGGGCGCGATACGCCCCGGGGCGAGCCATCTCGCGACGAAGCGGTGCGATCCGGCCATTGGTTCAGACCTCTTGACCGATGGTCCAGACCTTTCTATTCTCGCCGCACTGCGGTGAGCACTCCCCCACGTGTTCCACGTGCTCACGGGCGGCGCAGGGATCTGCCCCTATGACCCCCGGAACTCACCCGAGGAGCACCTCGTGCGCTTCACACAGACCGTCGCACGCTCGAAACCAGGACTCAGACACAAAGCCGTGGCCGGAATAACCACGCTGCTGCTCCCGCTCGCCACCCTCGTCGCGCTCGGCGGCTCCGCCGAGGCGGCCCCCGAGGCCGCGGCAGCGGCCGAGGCCACCGCCACCTACGCCAAGACCCAGGACTGGGGCAGCGGCTTCGAGGGCAAGTGGACCATCAAGAACACCGGCACCACCACGCTCAGCTCCTGGAACGTCCAGTGGGACTTCCCCTCGGACACCAAGGTGACGTCCGCCTGGGACGCCACCGTCACCAACTCCGGCACCCGCTGGACGGGCAAGAACCTCGGCTGGAACGGGACGCTCGCCCCCGGCGCCTCGGTCTCCTTCGGGTTCAACGGCACCGGCTCGGGCGCGCCCGCCAAGTGCACGCTCAACGGCAACAGCTGTGACGGCGGCAGCGTCCCCGGCGACAACCCGCCCTCCGCGCCCGGCGCCCCGAAGGCCTCCGACATCACCAACACCTCGGTCAAGCTCGACTGGAGCGCCGCCACCGACGACAAGGGCGTCAAGAACTACGACGTCCTGCGCGACGGCGCCAAGGTCGCCACGGTGACCGGCACCTCGTACTCCGACAAGGACCTGACCGCGGGCACCGACTACTCCTACAGCGTGCAGGCCCGCGACACCGCCGACCAGACAGGCCCGGTCAGTGAGGCCGTCAAGGTCCGCACCACCGGCGGCGGCGGTCCCGAGCCCGAGCCCGGCGACAAGGTCAAGCTCGGCTACTTCACCGAGTGGGGCGTCTACCAGCGCAACTACCACGCCAAGAACATCGCCACGTCCGGCTCGGCCGGGAAGATCACGCACATCAACTACAGCTTCGGCAACGTCCAGGGCGGCAAGTGCACCATGGGCGACTCCTACGCGGCGATCGACAAGGCGTACACCGCCGACCAGAGCGTCGACGGCGTCGCCGACACCTGGGACCAGCCCCTGCGCGGCAACTTCAACCAGCTCCGCAAGCTGAAGGCCAAGTACCCGAACATCAAGATCCTCTGGTCCTTCGGCGGCTGGACCTGGTCCGGCGGCTTCACCGACGCCATGAAGAACCCGGCCGCCTTCGCCAAGTCCTGCCACGACCTGGTCGAGGACCCGCGCTGGGCCGACATCTTCGACGGCGTCGACCTGGACTGGGAGTACCCCAACGCCTGCGGTCTGAGCTGTGACTCCTCGGGCCCGGCCGTCTTCAAGACCATGATGCAGGCCTTCCGCAACGAGTTCGGCTCCAAGAACCTCGTCACCGCCGCCATCAGCGCGGACGGCTCGGACGGCGGCAAGCTCGACCTGGCCGACTACGGCGGCGCCTCGCAGTACGCCGACTGGTACAACGTCATGACGTACGACTTCTTCGGCGCCTGGGACGCCAAGGGTCCGACCGCTCCGCACTCGCCCCTGACGTCCTACCAGGGCATCCCGAAGGACGGCTTCACCACCGCCGCCGCCATCTCCAAGCTCAAGGCCAAGGGCGTGCCCGCCAAGAAGCTGCTGCTCGGCATCGGCTTCTACGGACGCGGCTGGACCGGCGTCACCCAGAAGGAGCCGGGCGGCACGGCGACCGGCGCGGCACCCGGCGCGTACGAGGCGGGCATCGAGGACTACAAGGTCCTCAAGAACAGCTGCCCGTCCAACGGGACGATCGCCGGTACGGCTTATGCCCACTGCGGGTCCAACTGGTGGTCCTACGACACGCCCGCCACGGTCAAGTCCAAGATGGCCTGGGCCAAGGACCAGAACCTCGGCGGCGCGTTCTTCTGGGAGTTCAGCGGGGACACCGCCAACGGTGAGCTGGTGAGCGCCATCAACGACGGTCTGAAGTAACCGTCCCTGATACGAAGCCGGGAAGACAGGTTCGCCCCTTGTCTTCCCGGCTTCTTCACGTCTTCGTCCGCGGGCCTCAGTGGCTGGTCGCGCAGTTCCCCGCGCCCCTGACGGGGCGCTACAGCTCACGCCACGTTGACCCGTTGGCCTGGCGGGGCCGCCTCCAGCCACGCCAGGAAGCCCGTCAGCGCGTCCTCGCTCATCGCCAGTTCCAGCCGGACGCCGCGGTGCAGACAGCCGAGGACGATGGCGTCGGAGAGCAGGGCGAGCTCCTCCTCGCCGTCGGGCGCGCGGCGGTCGACGACCTCGATGGACGCGCGCTCCAGGACCCGGCGGGGGCGGGGAGCGTAGGAGAAGACGCGGTACCACTCGACGCGGTCACCGTTGTAGCGGGCCACCCCGTACCCCCAGCCCTTGCCGGAGGTGTCGCCCTTCTCGGGCGCCTCCCAGCGCAGGGAGCAGTCGAAGGTGCCGCCGGAGCGCTGGATCAGCCGGCGCCGCAGCCCGAAGACGAAGAGCCCCAACAGAACCAGCGCGATCACAGCAAGTCCGCACACGAGCAGAGTGAGGATCATCGGCACCGACCTCCTCGCCTCTTCGAAAACGGACCAACATTGCACCCGCATTGCCTCAGCCGCGGCCAGGTCCGGAATGTTCCCGGACCTGGCCGCGGCTGAGTCACGTTACGCCGCGCGCTGGGGTCAGCGCGCCGCCACCGCACGCAGTCGGACATCGGCGCGCCGCTCGGCGGAGGCGTCGGCCTCCCCCTTCGCGCGCTCCAGTGCCCGCTCCGCACGCTGGACGTCGATCTCGTCGGACAGCTCCGCGATCTCGGCCAGCAGCGACAGCTTGTCGTCCGCGAAGGAGATGAACCCCCCGTGGACGGCGGCGACGACCGTGGAGCCGTCGCTCGTACGAATGGTCACCGGGCCCGACTCCAGCACACCGAGCAGCGGCTGGTGACCGGGCATGACGCCGATGTCGCCGGACGTGGTGCGCGCGACGACCAGGGTGGCCTCACCGGACCAGACACTGCGGTCCGCTGCGACCAGCTCGACATGCAGCTCAGCAGCCAAGGGTGGCTCCTCGGGTCACCACCCGGCCGGTTCAGCCGGGTGTTGGGTCAAATTCTAGTGGGCGTACGGAGAGGGGCGGGACACGGCCCCCGCACGGGGTGCTCCCCGCCCCTCTCCTGAAGAGCTGAACAGCTCAGGAGACGCCGAGCTCCTTGGCGTTCTTCTTGAGGTCCTCAAGACCACCGCACATGAAGAAGGCCTGCTCGGGGAAGTGGTCGTACTCGCCGTCGCAGATCGCGTTGAACGCCGCGATCGACTCGTCGAGGGACACGTCCGAACCGTCCACACCGGTGAACTGCTTGGCGGCGTGGGTGTTCTGCGACAGGAAGCGCTCCACGCGGCGGGCACGGGCGACGACGAGCTTGTCCTCTTCGCCGAGCTCGTCGATACCGAGGATCGCGATGATGTCCTGGAGGTCCTTGTACTTCTGCAGGATCGTCTTGACGCGCATGGCGGCGTCGTAGTGGTCCTGCGCGATGTAGCGCGGGTCCAGGATGCGGGACGTGGAGTCCAGCGGGTCCACGGCCGGGTAGATGCCCTTCTCCGAGATCGGACGGGAGAGCACCGTCGTCGCGTCGAGGTGGGCGAAGGTGGTGGCCGGGGCCGGGTCGGTCAGGTCGTCCGCGGGGACGTAGATCGCCTGCATCGAGGTGATCGAGTGACCACGGGTCGAGGTGATGCGCTCCTGGAGGAGACCCATCTCGTCGGCCAGGTTCGGCTGGTAACCCACCGCGGAGGGCATGCGGCCGAGCAGGGTCGAGACCTCGGAACCGGCCTGCGTGAAGCGGAAGATGTTGTCGATGAAGAACAGCACGTCCTGCTTCTGCACATCGCGGAAGTACTCCGCCATGGTCAGACCGGCCAGGGCGACGCGCAGACGCGTGCCCGGCGGCTCGTCCATCTGGCCGAAGACCAGCGCGGTCTTGTCCAGAACGCCGGCCTCCTCCATCTCGACCATGAGGTCGTTGCCCTCACGGGTGCGCTCGCCGACACCGGCGAAGACGGAGACACCGTCGTGCAGCTTGGCCACACGGACGATCATTTCCTGGATCAGAACGGTCTTGCCGACACCGGCACCACCGAACAGACCGATCTTTCCACCCTTGACGTACGGGGTGAGGAGGTCGACGACCTTCAGGCCGGTCTCGAACATCTCGGTCTTGGACTCGAGCTGGTCGAAGGCCGGGGCCTTGCGGTGGATCGTCCAGCGCTCGGCGTCGGCGACCGTCGACGGGTCGTCGTTCAGGACCTCGCCGAGGGTGTTGAACACACGGCCCTTGGTCACGTCGCCGACCGGCACCGCGATGCCCTTGCCGGTGTCGGTGACCGGAGCCTGGCGGACCAGGCCGTCGGTGGGCTGCATCGAGATGGAGCGGACCACGCCGTCACCCAGGTGCTGGGCGACCTCGAGGGTCAGCGTCTTCTTCGCGCCCTCGGTCGACGGGTCGTCGACCTGGACGTGGAGAGCGTTGTAGATCTCCGGCATCGCGTCGACGGGGAACTCCACGTCGACGACCGGGCCGATGACCCGGGCGACGCGGCCCGTGGCAACGGCCGTCGCTGCATTCTCGGTAGTCGTCGTCACTTACTTGTCACTCCCCGCGGTCGCGTCGGCCAGCGCTGCTGTGCCGCCGACGATCTCGCTGATTTCCTGGGTGATTTCGGCCTGGCGGGCCGCGTTGGCAAGCCGGGAGAGGCTGTTGATCAGGTCCCCGGCGTTGTCGGTCGCCGACTTCATCGCGCGGCGCGTGGCGGCGTGCTTGGAGGCAGCCGACTGGAGCATCGCGTTGTAGATACGGCTCTCGACGTAGCGCGGCAGCAGGGCGTCGAGGACGTCCTCCGCCGACGGCTCGAAGTCGTACAGCGGAAGGATCTCGCCCTTGCTGGACGACTCCTCGGCTACCTCTTCGAGACTGAGCGGCAGCAGGCGGCCGTCGGTGGCCGTCTGCGTCATCATCGAGACGAACTCGGTGTAGACGATGTGGAGTTCGTCCACGCCGCCCTCAGCCGTCTCCTTCTCGATCGCCTCGATCAGCGGGCCCGCGACCTTCTTGGCGTCCGCGTACGTGGGCTCGTCGGTGAAGCCCGACCACGATTCCACGACCTTGCGCTCGCGGAAGTTGTAGTGGGCCAGACCACGGCGGCCGACGATGTACGTGTCGACCTGCTTGCCCTCGGCCTCAAGGCGCGCGGTGAGCTGCTCCGCGGCCTTGATGGCGTTCGAGTTGAAGGCGCCGGCCAGACCGCGGTCGCTCGTGAGGAGCAGAACCGCGGAACGGGTCGCCGTCTCCGCCTCGGTCGTCAGCGGGTGCTTCGTGTTCGAGCCAGTGCCGACCGCCGTGACCGCGCGGGTGAGCTCGGTCGCGTACGGCGTGGAGGCCGCCACCTTGCGCTGCGCCTTGACGACGCGCGAGGCGGCGATCATCTCCATCGCCTTGGTGATCTTCTTGGTCGCGGTGACGGATCGGATGCGACGCTTGTAGACCCGGAGCTGGGCTCCCATGAGTCAGGTCCCTTCCTTACGTCACTTGGCGGCGGCCGGAGCGTCCTCGCCGAGAAGCTTCCCGTCCGAGGTCTCGAACTGCTTCTTGAACTCCGCGATGGCGTCGCCGATGGCCTGGAGCGTGTCGTCCGACATCTTGCCGCCCTCCTTGATGGAGGTCATGAGGCCCTGCTCCTTGCGGTGCAGGAACTCAAGGAGCTCGCGCTCGAAGCGGCGGATGTCGTTGACCGGCACCTCGTCCATGCGACCGGTGGTACCGGCCCACACGGAGACGACCTGGTCCTCGGTCGCCATCGGCTCGTACTGCGGCTGCTTGAGCAGCTCGACCATGCGCTGGCCGCGCTCGAGCTGGGCCTTGGACGCGGCGTCCAGGTCGGAACCGAAGGCGGCGAACGCCTCCAGCTCACGGAACTGGGCGAGGTCCACACGGAGGCGTCCGGAGACCTGCTTCATCGCCTTGTGCTGCGCGGAACCACCGACTCGGGAGACGGAGATACCGACGTTCAGCGCGGGGCGCTGACCGGCGTTGAAGAGGTCCGACTCCAGGAAGCACTGGCCGTCGGTGATGGAGATGACGTTGGTCGGAATGAACGCCGAGACGTCGTTCGCCTTGGTCTCGACGATCGGCAGACCGGTCATCGAGCCCTTGCCCAGCTCGTCCGAGAGCTTGGCGCAGCGCTCGAGCAGACGCGAGTGCAGGTAGAAGACGTCACCGGGGTAGGCCTCGCGCCCCGGCGGACGGCGGAGCAGCAGGGACACGGCGCGGTAGGCGTCGGCCTGCTTCGAGAGGTCGTCGAAGATGATGAGGACGTGCTTGCCCTCGTACATCCACTGCTGGCCGATGGCCGAACCGGTGTAGGGCGCGAGGTACTTGAAGCCCGCCGGGTCGGACGCCGGGGCGGCGACGATGGTCGTGTACTCCAGGGCGCCGGCCTCTTCGAGGGCACCGCGCACGGAGGCGATGGTGGAGCCCTTCTGACCGATGGCGACGTAGATGCAGCGCACCTGCTTGTTCACGTCGCCCGAGCGCCAGTTGTCGCGCTGGTTGATGATCGTGTCGACGGCCAGGGCGGTCTTGCCCGTCTGGCGGTCACCGATGATCAGCTGACGCTGGCCACGGCCGATCGGGGTCATCGCGTCGACGGCCTTGTAGCCGGTCTCCATCGGCTCGTGCACCGACTTGCGCTGCATGACCGTGGGGGCCTGCAGCTCAAGGGCGCGACGTCCGCTGGTCTCGATCTCGCCGAGGCCGTCGATCGGGTTGCCGAGCGGGTCGACGACGCGGCCGAGGTAACCCTCGCCCACCGCGACCGACAGCACCTCGCCGGTACGGCTGACCGACTGGCCCTCCTCGATGCCGCTGAACTCGCCGAGGACGATCGAACCGATCTCGCGCTCTTCCAGGTTCAGCGCGAGACCGAGCGTGCCGTCCTCGAACTTCAGCAGCTCGTTGGCCATGGCCGAGGGCAGGCCCTCGACCTTCGCGATGCCGTCGCCGGCAAGGGTGACCGTACCGACCTCCTCGCGCGAGGCCGCGTCCGGCTTGTACGCCTGGACAAAGTTCTCCAGCGCGTCCCGGATCTCCTCCGGCCGGATCGTGAGCTCCGCCATCTGGGTTCCCTGCTCTCCTTGTTGGGCCCGAAGTTTTCTTGGGGGGTCTGGGGTCAGCCCCCAGGAATCCTCTGCACGGCCCAACTAGGGCCGTAGGTCATGCTCTTCTTTGCTTACTTGCCGGCCACGCGGCGGCCGGCTTCCTCGATGCGGTCCGCGATGCTGCCGTTGATGACCTCGTCGCCCACCTGCACCGTGATCCCGCCGAGGACCCCGGGGTCCACGTCGAGGTTCAGGTGCATCGGGCGTCCGTACACCTTGGCCAGGACGGCGCCGAGACGCTGCTTCTGCTGGTCCGAGAGCGGAACGGCGGAAGTGACGACGGCGACCATGCGGTTGCGGCGGTCCGCGGCCAGCTTGGAGAGGGATTCGAGGCCCTCCTCCAGGCTACGTCCACGCGGCGCGGTCACAAGGCGCTCGACGAGCCGCTCCGTCACGGACTGCGCGCGACCGCCGAGCAGA
Organism: Streptomyces flavofungini; assembly: GCF_041028215.1. Lineage (GTDB taxonomy): Bacteria > Actinomycetota > Actinomycetes > Streptomycetales > Streptomycetaceae > Streptomyces > Streptomyces flavofungini_B. The sequence goes on along the minus strand of NZ_JASKYR010000011.1, from coordinate 18,881 downwards.
CTGCGCAGCAGCTCGCTCTTGGCCGTGCCGGTGGCGGCGCGGTCCGTCAGCGCCGACCGCAGCTCGGTGCTGGACGCGACGATCCGGCCGAACCGGAAGAGCTCGTCCTCGACGTCGTCCAGCACGCCGGCCTTCTGCGCGCCGGTCAGGTCGGCGAGGTTGGCGAGCTCCTCCAGGGCGTCCACCAGGTCGCGCGACTGCGACCAGCGCGAGCGCACCATGCCGGCCACCAGGTCGGCGGTCTCGCCGCCCACCTTGCCGGTCAGCAGGCGCCCGGCCAGCGCGGCCTTGGCCTCGCCGGACTGCGCCGGGTCGGTCAGGACCCGACGCAGCGAGACCTCACGGCCGAACAGCGCGGTGACCGCGGCGAGCTCGTCCGCGAGACGCGTGGCGTCGACCGCGGTGTTGTCCGTCAGCGCGTCGAGGCGCTCGCGCGCGGCGGCCAGGGCCTCGCGGCTAGCTCCGTGCGCTGTCATCGAGCCGCCTCGGCCTTCTCCTCGAGCTCGTCGAGGAAGCGGTCGATGGTGCGGCTCTGGCGGGCGTGGTCCTCAAGGGACTCACCGACGAGCTTGCCGGCCAGGTCGGTGGCCAGCTGGCCCACGTCCTGACGCAGCGACTGCGCGGCGGCCTTGCGGTCGGCCTCGATCTGCGCGTGACCGGCGGCGACGATCTCCTCGCGCTGACGCTGGCCCTCGGCCCGCATCTCGGCGATGAGCTGGGCGCCCTGCTCCTGCGCCTCCTGGCGCAGACGCGCGGCCTCGTGCCGGGCCTCGGCGAGCTGAGCCTTGTACTGCTCAAGAACGCTCTGGGCCTCGGTCTGAGCGGCCTCGGCCTTCTCGATACCGCCTTCGATCGCCTCCCGGCGCTCTTCCAGAACCTTGTTGATGTTCGGGAGGAGCTTCTTCCAGAAGAAGAAGAAGACGATGGCGAAGGCGATGGCGCCGACGAGCAGCTCGGGACCCGGCGGGATGAGCGGGTTCTGCTCCTCCGCGTGCTCGGCCGCCAGCTGTACCAGGTTGGCGATCACATCATTGCCTTTCGTCGAACGGGGCTAATCGTCTCGGGCGATCAGGAGCCGTAGACGAACGGCATGACGATGCCGATGAGGGCGAGCGCCTCACAGAAGGCGAAACCGAGGATCTGGTTGGCACGGATCAGGCCGGCAGCTTCGGGCTGACGGGCGAGAGCCTCGGTGCCCTTACCGAAGACGATGCCAACACCGATGCCGGGGCCGATGGCCGCGAGGCCGTAGCCGATGGAGCCGAGGGCCTTGATGTCACCCTGGAGGGCGGCGAGCTCGAGAGTCGCGGACATGCCGTTACTTCCTTCTCTTTCATGGACCGGTGGGGGTTGGCCACCGGGCGCTTAGGGGTATCTGAGGGGCTCAGTGGTGCTCGGCGAGAGCGCCCTGGATGTACGAGCAGGCGAGGAGCACGAAGACGTACGCCTGGACGGCCTGCACGAAAAGCTCGAAGAGGACCATGCCGATGGTCATCACGAAGGAGACACCGGCGGCCGGGATCAGCCAGCTGTTCAGCAGGTACCAGGAGGCGACGGTGAACATCACCAGCATCAGGTGACCGGCGAACATGTTGGCGAAGAGTCGCACCGCGTGCGTGAAGGGACGCACGAGCAGGTTCGAGAAGAACTCGATGAACGACACCAGCCACTTGATCGGGCCGAGGGAGTTGTCGTAACCCGTGACGTTCTTCCAGCCACCGACGAAGCCGTGCTTCTTGAAGGTGAGCGGGACCCAGATCAGGTACACGACGGCCGCGAGAACCGCCGGGTAGGCGATGATCGAGGAGACCGGGAACTGGGTCAGCGGGATCACGGACCAGATGTTCATGATCCAGATGAAGAAGAACAGCGAGACCATGAGGGGGACGTACTTCTCGCCGTCCTTCTTGCCGAGGGTCTCGTAGACGATGCCGCGGCGTACGAAGTCGTAACCCGCCTCACCCATCATCTGGAGCTTGCCCGGAATCACCTTGGCCTTGCCGAAGGCGAGGTAGAAGAAGGTGACGACGACGAGCGTGGTCAACAGGGCGAGCATCATCACCTTGTTGAACTCGAACCCGCCGACGGTGAACATCGGCTTGAAGAGGAACGAGTGCAGGCCCGGAGCCGGGAAGCCACAGCCGTTGTCGGACATGATCCGACAGCTCCAGTCAAAGGCGAGCTCAGTTTGGTCAGGACTCACCGCGGGCTCCTTCGGCGTGACGCATAGGTACGGCAACCTCGTTGTCGTGTCGGCGCGGCGCGCAGCCGCGGGTCGGCACCGGACTGGTGTTTCGGAAGTGTGAGCGGCGTTCAGGCATCGAGCCTCGCGATCGTGCAGGCGTCAGCTCAGATGCCCGCGCCCGCAGTGCCGCAGTTGGCACCGGACGATAGCAGCATCTCGAACGGCTATTTATCCCGGCCCTACCCTTCACGTCGAGGACCCCGACTTCTCCGGCTTGTCCTTCTTCGAGGAGTCGCTTTCGGAGTCGGGTTCGACGTAAAGGATCTTGGCTTTCATGTGTGCGCGGGCTTGAGCGGCCATCCACACCACGGTTCCCGCCACCAGTGCGGCGGCGAAGGCCCGGGGGTTGAAGAGCGTGGTGTCCTTGAACAGGCCCATGAAGATGAGCAGCAGCAGCAGTTGGGCGACGTAGAGCATCATGCCCATCGCCTGGAACAGGTGCGGAAGCGATTTCGCGGTCCGTTGCAGGACGACCATGCCGAGCCCCATGAAGGCGATCACGACCACCGCGCCGATGACAGCGCCGAGCGCTCCCTTGCCGCCCGCGACCACACCGCTGACGACGGCGACGATCGCACCGACGGCGGCTGTGGGCACAGCGGACTGAAGGAGAGTTCGGGTGTCTTGAGACGGCATGGCGGCAGCTCCGCTTACTGATGGGGGCAGGGTGTCGTCATGGACGAGCGTAGACCCGGATCGAGATGACACTCGGGCCGGACGGACCGTCGCACTACGGTCCTTCGGCTCTATCCCGGGCTTTCGTGAACGGTATCACAAACTATTTGATGAGGTCTTTACCTGCTGGGTGTGCTCGCTGTCACACATGAGAAGTAATCCGCGCGGTTGTGCACTTCGCGGGGCAAGTTGTCTGGTAATGGGCCGGTTTGATGCCCCGCGTCAACGCGATGAACGGGCCTCTCCCCGATCCTGGAAGCGCGAGCGGGCACCGATGGCGGTCGCTCCGTACCGTTCGCCCTCACCCGTCTCGTACGTCGCACCGGCGGCGCCCTGTTCGGCGGTCGTGCGGCGACGGCGGTAACGCGGCGGCACGAACGCCTCCGCCCACCGCGGGGTGCGCGGCGTGAAGCGCGGCAGCAGCAGGAGCACCAGGCCGAGCGCGCTCAGCGCGACGATCACGAAGAGGATCCACACGCTCGTGGAGTGCACCGAGTACGCGACGGTGCCGAAGGCGATGAGCGCCGACCAGAAGTACATGATGAGCACCGCGCGGCTGTGCGAGTGCCCGATCTCCAGGAGCCGGTGGTGCAGGTGGCCGCGGTCGGCGGCGAACGGCGACTTGCCGTTCCAGGTGCGCCGCACGATCGCGAGGACCAGGTCGGCGAAGGGGATCGCGATGATCGTCAGCGGCATCAGGAGCGGGATGAAGACCGGCAGCATCGCGTGCGTGGCATCGCGTCCCGTGCCGAAGTTCAGCTTCATCGCCGCGGGGTCCACCTGGCCCGTGACGGAGATCGCGCCCGCCGCGAGGATCAGGCCGATCAGCATCGACCCGGAGTCGCCCATGAAGATCCTGGCGGGGTGCATGTTGTGCGGCAGGAAGCCCAGGCACATGCCCATGAGGATGGCGGCGAAGAGCGTCGCGGGCGCGGCGGCCTCGATGCCGTAGCCGTACCAGATCCGGTAGGCGTACATGAAGGACGCCGCCGACGCGATGCACACCATGCCCGCGGCGAGACCGTCGAGGCCGTCCACGAAGTTGACGGCGTTGATGGTGATCACCACGAGCGCCACCGTGAGCAGCGTGCCCTGGCCGGAGGTGAGCGACACCGTGCCCACGCCGGGGACCGGGATCCACAGGATCGTCAGGCCCTGCATGACCATGACGCCCGCGGCGATCATCTGGCCGCCGAGCTTGATCAGGGCGTCGATCTCGAACTTGTCGTCCAGGACCCCGATCAGCCAGATCAGCGCCGCCCCGGAGAGCAGGGCGCGCGGCTCGTTGGAGTTCTCGAAGACCGCGTTCAGGTTCGGCAGGTGGTCGGCGACCAGCAGGCCCGCGCAGAGTCCGAAGAACATCGCGATGCCGCCGAGCCGGGGCGTGGGCTCCCTGTGCACGTCGCGGGCGCGGATCTCCGGCATGGCGCCGGCCACGATCGCGAACTTCCGCACCGGCCCGGTCAGCAGATAGGTCACCGCGGCCGTGATGCAGAGCGTCAGGAGATATTCACGCACGGGCTTCCCCACAGGTATCGCTGGCCATCTCAGCCCCACACCCTAGCTTTGCGCGCATACGGTGGAAGACTTACGGGTAGCGACGATGGTTGCACGAGTACCCGCCCGTGCCCGACGCGCCTGCCCCTTCCTATCCCGGATACGGCGGAAATCGTCCCACCAGTTCACGCACCTCTTCCCGCACGCCCGGCTCCTCGCGCACCCCGGCGGCCAGCAGGCCCGCGAGCCGCACCATCTCCGGGCCCGCCATGCCCTGGGTGGTGACGGCGGCGGTGCCGAGCCGCAGGCCACGGGTGTCGCCGTCGGACAGGACGCAGGTGTCGAGGATGATTCCGGCCGCCGCGAGCATGCCGCGGGCGGCGCGCGCGCCCACTCCCAGGGGTGACGGGTCGACGAGGACGAGGTGGGTGTCCGTGCCTCCGGTGGCGATCCGGAACCCGGCGGCGGCGAGGCCCTCCGCCAGCGTCCTGGCGTTGGCCACCACCTGATGGGCGTACGCGGTGAACGCCGGTGTCGCCGCCTCCCCGAACGCGACGGCCTTGGCGGCGATCGTATGCATCTGGGCGCCGCCCTGCGTGAACGGGAAGACCGCCCGGTCGATCCGTTCGGCGAGGTCCGCCCCGCACAGCAGGAGGCCGCCTCTGGGGCCGCGCAGGACCTTGTGGGTGGTCGCGCAGACCACGTCGGCGTACGGGACCGGGCTCGGCGCCGCTCCCCCGGCGATCAGCCCCATGGGGTGCGCCGCGTCGGCGATGAGATACGCCCCGACGTCGTCGGCGATCTCGCGGAAGGCCGCGTAGTCCAGGTGCCGGGGATAGGAGATCGAGCCGCAGACGATCGCCTTGGGGCGGTGGGCGCGGGCCAGGGCGCGCACCTCGGCGGGGTCGATGAGGCCACCCTCCGCGTCGACGCCGTACCCCACGAAGTCGAACCAGCGCCCGGAGAAGTTCGCGGGCGAACCGTGGGTGAGGTGGCCGCCGTACGGCAGTCCCATGGCGAGGACGGTGTCGCCGGGCCGCAGCAGCGCGGCGTACGCGGCGAGGACGGCGGAGGAACCCGAGTGGGCCTGCACATTGGCGTGCTCGGCGCCGAAGAGGGCCTTGGCGCGCTCGACGGCGATGCGCTCGGCGATGTCCACCAGCTCGCAGCCGCCGTGGTGGCGCGCGCCGGGGTAGCCCTCGGCGTACTTGTTGGCGAGCGGCGAGCCGAGGGCGGTGAGGACGGCTGGCGAGGTGAAGTTCTCCGCGGCGACGAGCTGGAGCGCACCGGCCTGCCGGGCGGCCTCGGCGATGAGGATCTCGGCCAGCTCGGGGTCCTGTCGGCGCAGCGCGTCGAGATCGGTGTACGACGTCCCGCGGGCGGCGGGTGCGGTGCTGACCGTGCTGAGCGACATCGTGGGCTCCGGGTCCTGGCAGGGGTGACCTCAGATCCAATGTAGGCCGCTACGTGTGCGCGGGCACCCCGGTCAGCGCCGTCACCACGGGGTCGAGTGCCTGGTTGATCTCGTCGCCCACCGAGCGGAAGAACGGCAGGGGCGCTCCGTAGGGGTCGTACACCTCGTCCGCCTCCACGCTCGGCGCGAGGAGCCAGCCGCGCAGCGCGGCGGCGGCCCGCACCAGGGCCCTCGCGCGCTCGACCACGCCGTTGCCGTCGGGCTCCGGCAGGGTCGTGGGGTCTATGGCCCGTACGAGGCGCGTGAACTCCTTCAGGGTGAAGGTGCGAAGCCCCGCCGAGTGGCCCATGGAGATGACCTGCGCCCGGTGGTCGCGGGTCGCGGTCAGCACCAGGTCGGCGCGGATGACGTGGTCGTCGAGGAGCTCGCGCCCCATGAAGCCGCTGGCGTCCGCGCCGAAGTCGGCGAGGACCGTCTCGGCGTTGGTCTCCATGGGGGCGCCCTCGTGGCCCCAGGTGCCCGCGCTCTCCACGATCAGACCGCCGGTGAGCGGGTCGCCGAGGCGGTCGGCCAGGGCATGCCTGGTCAGCCGCTCGGTGATCGGCGAACGGCAGACGTTGCCTGTGCTGACGTGGAGGATGCGGAAGGCGCCCGCAGAGCCCGGGAAGCCCGCTATGCCACGCCCCGTCTCAGGGGCTGTCAATTCGCCACCTCGAGGTCGGGTACCACCTTGCGCAGCTCGTCCGCGTCGAGGGCGCCGGCGCGCAGCAGGACCGGCACCTTGCCGGTGACGTCGACGATGGACGAGGGGACGATGCCGGGGGTCGGACCGCCGTCCAGGTACACCGAGACGGAGTCGCCCAGCATCTCCTGCGCGGCGTCGCAGTCCTCGGGGGCGGGGTGCCCGGTGAGGTTGGCGGAGGAGACGGCCATGGGGCCGAACTCGGTGAGCAGCTCGATGGCGACCGGGTGCAGCGGCATCCGGATCGCGACCGTGCCGCGGGTGTCGCCGAGGTCCCACTGGAGCGAGGGCTGCTGCTTGGCGATGAGGGTGAGGGCGCCGGGCCAGAAGGCGTCGACGAGCTCCCAGGCCATCTCGGAGAAGTCGGTGACCAGGCCGTGCAGGGTGTTCGGCGAGCCGATGAGGACGGGCGTCGGCATGTTGCGGCCGCGGCCCTTGGCGTCGAGCAGGTCGGCGCACGCCTCGGGGCTGAAGGCGTCGGCGCCGATGCCGTAGACCGTGTCGGTGGGCAGGACGACCAGCTCGCCACGGCGGACGGCGGACGCGGCCTCGCGCAGACCGGTCGTGCGGTCGGTCGCGTCGTTGGTGTCGTATCGCCGTGCCATTGAGCGGGCCTCCTCGTACGCGTACTGCTTCTTGGTCTTGGTCGCGGTCGTCACGGCATCGCCTTGCGGGCGGTGGCGAAGCGTGGCCTGTTGTTGAGGTCGGGGTGGTCGGCCGCGTCGGCCCAGCCCCGCATCTCGGTGAAGATCCAGGGGACCTGGCCGCCCTGGGTGTCGGCGTGCTCGATGACGACGACGCCGCCGGGGCGCAGGAGACGGTGGGCGGTGCGCTCGATGCCGCGGATCAGGTCGAGGCCGTCCTCGCCGGAGAAGAGGGCGAGCTCGGGGTCGTAGTCGCGGGCCTCGGGGGCGACGTACTCCCACTCGGTGAGCGGGATGTACGGCGGGTTGGAGACCACCAGGTCGACCTGGCCGTCCAGCTCGGGAAACGCCTCGCGGGCGTCGCCCTGGGAGAGCTTGACCCTGGACCCCTCGACGTTCTTCCGCGTCCAGCGCAGGGCGTCCTCGGAGAGCTCCACGGCGTGCACGCGCGAGCGCGGCACCTCCTGGGCGAGGGCGAGCGCGATCGCGCCGGAGCCGGTGCACAGGTCGACGATGAGCGGCTCGACGACGTCCATGGCGCGGACGGCGTCTATCGCCCACCCCACGACGGACTCGGTCTCCGGGCGCGGCACGAAGACGCCGGGGCCGACCTGGAGCTCCAGGTACCGGAAGTAGGCGCGTCCGGTGATGTGCTGGAGCGGCTCACGGGCCTCCCGGCGCGCGATCGTCTCCCAGTAGCGGGCGTCGAAGTCGGTGTCCTTGACGGAGTGCAGCTCGCCCCGCTTCACGCCGTGCACGAACGCGGCGAGCTCCTCGGCGTCGTTGCGCGGCGAGGGCACGCCGGCGTCGGCCAGCCGCTGGGTGGCCTGGGCCACTTCCGCGAGCAGCAGGTTCACGCTGGTCCTCCGGTGGGGCGTCTACGAGGGATGGGGGCGTCAGGCCGCCGCGAGCTTGGCCGCGGAGTCCGCGTCCACGCAGGCCTGGATGACCGCGTCGAGGTCACCGTCGAGCACCTGGTCCAAGTTGTACGCCTTGAAGCCGACGCGGTGGTCCGAGATCCGGTTCTCCGGGAAGTTGTACGTCCGGATCTTCTCGGAGCGGTCGACGGTGCGGACCTGGCTGCGGCGGGCGTCGGCGGCCTTGCTCTCCGCTTCCTCCTGGGCCGCGGCGAGGAGCCTGGAGCGCAGGATGCGCATCGCCTGCTCCTTGTTCTGGAGCTGGCTCTTCTCGTTCTGGCAGGAGGCGACGACGCCGGTCGGGAGGTGCGTGATGCGCACCGCGGAGTCGGTCGTGTTGACGGACTGGCCGCCGGGGCCCGAGGAGCGGTACACGTCGATGCGCAGGTCGTTGGCGTGGATCTCGACGTCGATCTCCTCGGCCTCGGGCGTCACGAGGACACCGGCCGCGGAGGTGTGGATGCGCCCCTGGGACTCGGTGGACGGCACACGCTGCACGCGGTGCACGCCGCCCTCGTACTTCAGGCGCGCCCAGACGCCCTGTCCGGGCTCGGTGGCGCCCTGGCCGCCCTTGGTCTTCACGGCGACCTGGACGTCCTTGTAGCCGCCCAGCTCGGACTCGGTGGCGTCGATGATCTCGGTCTTCCAGCCGACGCGCTCCGCGTACCGCAGGTACATGCGCAGCAGGTCGCCCGCGAACAGGGCGGACTCGTCGCCGCCCGCGCCCGCCTTGACCTCCAGGATGACGTCCTTGTCGTCGGACGGGTCCCGGGGCACGAGGAGCAGCCGCAGCTTCTCGGTGATCTCCTCGCGCTGCCGCTCCAGGTCCTTGACCTCGGCGGCGAAGTCGGGGTCGTCGGCGCCCAGCTCGCGGGCCGTCTCGATGTCCTCGCCGGTCTGCTTCCAGGAGCGGTACGTCGCGACGATCGGCGTCAGCTCGGCGTAGCGCTTGTTGAGCTTGCGCGCGTTGGCCTGGTCCGCGTGGACCGAAGGGTCGGCGAGCTTCTTCTCGAGATCGGCGTGTTCGCCGATCAGTTCCTCGACCGCCTCGAACATCGGGGGCTCCTGGTTTTCTACTGAGATGGCTGCGGGACGGCAAAAGCGCCGGTCCCGGCCACCCCCTCGCAGGGGCGGCCGATGACCGGCGCAGTGGCTCGCTACTTCTTGGCGGAGCCGGCAGCCTTGCCGAAGCGGGCCTCGAAGCGGGCCACACGGCCACCGGTGTCGAGGATCTTCTGCTTGCCCGTGTAGAACGGGTGGCACTCGGAGCAGACCTCGGCACGGACGGTGCCGCTGGAGATCGTGCTGCGGGTGGTGAACGACGCGCCACAGGTGCAGCTGACCTGCGTCTCGACGTACTCGGGGTGGATGTCGCGCTTCAAGGTGTCTCCTAGTTTCGGGAGGGCACCGGGTCGTACGCGCGGATTGCTCGTACGTGAACCGGGGCCGACGTACCAGTCTGCCAGGACAGGCCGTATCTCCCAAAACGAGGGTCGGCCCCGATCTATTCCGGGGCCGGTGGCCCGGCCTGATCCGGGCGAGCGGCCCTAGTCGCTGCTGACCACGTCGCCCGCGTCGCCCTTGTCGCCCGCGGACTTCTTGGTGGCGGACTTCGGGATGGCCCTGTCGGCCCTGAGCGCGTCCCAGACCTGCTGGTCGGCCTCTTCGAGGGGCAGGACGCGGTTGGGGTCGGCCGGGTCGTACTGGATGGGCAGCGTCACCATCTTCATGTCGCCCGCGCCGATGCCCTTGAGGCCGCCCGCGAAGCCCGCGAGGCTCCTGACGTCGTTCAGGTCGGAGTCGGTGGTGATGGCGCTGGTCGCGTCGTTCGCCAGGTCGTACAGCTTTTTGGGGTTGCTGAACACCCCGACGTCCTTGACCTGGTCGAGCAGGGCCTTGATGAACGCCTGCTGGAGCTGGATGCGGCCGAGGTCGCTGCCGTCGCCGACGCCGTGCCGGGTGCGGACCAGGCCGAGGGCCTGCTCGCCGTTGAGCGTGTGCGTACCGGCGTCCAGGTCCAGGTGGCTGTCCTTGTCCCTGATCGCCTTCTTGGTGGTGATGTCGACGCCGCCGAGGGTGTCGATGAGCTTCTTGAAGCCCGAGAAATCGACCTCTACGTAGTGATCCATCCGGATGCCGGACATCTTCTCGACCGTCTTGACGGCGCAGGCGGGGCCACCGACCTCGTAGGCGGTGTTGAACATCTGCCGCTGCGCGCCCGGGGCGTCCTTGCCGTCGTCGGTCGTGCAGTCCGGCCTGGATATGAGGGTGTCGCGGGGTATGGAGACGACGCTGGCCTTCTTGTGGCCCTTGTAGACGTGCACGATCATCGCGGTGTCCGAGCGGGCCGCGCCCTCGTCCTTGCCGTACTTGGCGTTGTCGCCCGAGCGCGAGTCGGAGCCGAGGACGAGGATGTCCTGGGAGCCGTTGTCGATGTCCACGGGCCGGTCGGTGCCCAGGGCCGCGTTGATGTCGACGCCCTTGATGTTGCCGTTGAGCTTGAAGTACACGAAGCCGATGCCGACGCCGCCGATGACGACCACGGAGGCGGCGGTCCACGCCGTGACGACGAGCGCCTTGCTGCGCTTACGGGGCTTGCGGCGCCGGCCGCCGCCCCCACGCCGACGTCCCGGCTCGCTGCCCGCCGGGTCCGCGGGGGTGCTCTCGTCAGCCATGATCTCCTCAAGTCCTCGTCGGTCGGTTACCCCCTGTGTTCAGGGTCAGGCGTGGCTTTTCGTCAACTGTCAGACGTGGAAACCGCAAGAAGGGTTGCACAGGCCCCTGTGCGCGCCCCGGGGTCCGCCGGTCGCGGAACGTATCGGTCACCCCGTGTTTTCGGCCTTTCACCTGCGCGTTCTTCGCCATACGGGCTACTGCCCGTGACCGTGAGAATCTCTTAGGTGTGTGGCCAAGGTCTCGGTGCCCGGTGCACGCGAAAAGGGGCCGTTCCCCGCACCTGAGTGCGGGGAACGGCCCCTTCTCGCTGTCGCCGGGACGAGCGGCGACGGCTAGTCGTTGCCGTTGCCCGGCGTCGGCGTCGTCTTCTGGATCTGGAGCAGGAACTCGGCGTTCGACTTCGTCTGCTTCATCTTGTCCAGGAGCAGCTCGATCGCCTGCTGCTGGTCGAGCGCGTGCAGCACCCGGCGCAGCTTCCAGGTGATCGCGAGCTCGTCGCTGCCGAGCAGGATCTCTTCCTTGCGGGTGCCGGACGCGTCGACGTCCACCGCCGGGAAGATGCGCTTGTCGGCGAGCTTGCGGTCGAGCTTGAGCTCGGCGTTGCCGGTGCCCTTGAACTCCTCGAAGATGACCTCGTCCATGCGCGAGCCGGTGTCGACGAGCGCGGTCGCGAGGATGGTCAGCGAGCCGCCGTCCTCGATGTTGCGCGCGGCACCGAAGAAGCGCTTCGGCGGGTAGAGGGCCGTCGAGTCGACACCACCGGACAGGATGCGTCCCGAGGCCGGGGCGGCGAGGTTGTACGCACGGCCCAGACGCGTGATCGAGTCGAGCAGCACGACGACGTCGTGGCCCAGCTCCACCAGGCGCTTGGCACGCTCGATGGCGAGCTCGGCGACCGTGGTGTGGTCCTCGGCGGGACGGTCGAAGGTGGAGGAGATGACCTCGCCCTTCACCGACCGCTGCATGTCGGTGACCTCTTCCGGACGCTCGTCGACCAGGACGACCATCAGGTGGCACTCGGGGTTGTTGTGCGTGATCGCGTTGGCGATCGCCTGCATGATCATGGTCTTGCCGGTCTTCGGCGGGGCCACGATCAGACCGCGCTGGCCCTTACCGATGGGCGCGACGAGGTCGATGATGCGGGTGGTGAGCACACCCGGGTCGGTCTCCAGACGGAGCCTGTCCTGCGGGTAGAGCGGCGTCAGCTTGTTGAACTCCGGCCGCCCGCGCCCGGATTCGGGCGCCATGCCGTTGACCGAGTCCAGGCGCACGAGCGCGTTGAACTTCTCGCGGCGCTCGCCGTCCTTGGGCTGCCGGACGGCGCCGGTGACGTGGTCGCCCTTGCGCAGGCCGTTCTTGCGGACCTGGGCCAGCGAGACGTACACGTCGTTGGGGCCGGGGAGGTAGCCCGACGTACGGATGAACGCGTAGTTGTCGAGGATGTCCAGGATGCCCGCGACGGGGATCAGGACGTCGTCCTCGGAGACCTGCGGCTCGTTGCCGAAGCCCTGCTCGTCGCGGCCGCGACGGCCACGGCGGTCGCGGTAGCGGCCACGGCGGCCACGGCGGCCGCCCTCGAAGTCGTCCCCGTCCTCGTCGGCCCGCGGGCCGTTGTCACGCTGACGGTCCTGCCGCCCGCCGCCCTGCTGCTGACGGTCCTGACGGTCCTGGCGGCCGCCGCCCTGCTGGTCGTCGCCCTTGTTGCCGCGGCGGTCGCGGTCCCGGCCGCGGCCCTGGCGGTCCCGGCGGTCGCGGCGGCCGTCGGCACCGTCCCCGCCGTTGTCGCCCTTGTCGTTCCTGGCCTCGGCGGTGTCGCCCTTGGCCTCGGCCTTGGACTCGCCCTTCGCCTCGGCGGTGACGGTCTCGGGGCTGCCCGCCTCGGCCGTCGCGCGGCGCCTGCGGCGCTCACCCGCGGGCTGCTCGTCGCCCCCGCGCTCGGTCTCACCCGCGCGGGCGGGGCCGCCGGCCGGCTGGCCGGGGATGTCGATCTGCTGCTGGGCGGCGGCCTTCTCGGCCTTGCCGCCATCCGCCTTGTCCGGCTTGCCCGCCTTGGCGGGGCTCTCCGCGGCGTCCTCGCCCGTACGGGCCTTCGAGGTGGCCCGGCGCTTGGGCTTGGTCTCGGTGGCGGCGTCCGAGGCGGGTGCGGCGGCGCTCTTCGCCGGGGCTCCGCCCCCGGCCTGCGCCTCCTTGATGACCTCGATCAGCTGGCTCTTGCGCATGCGCCCGGTGCCCCTGATACCGAGGCCCGATGCGACCTGCTGCAGTTCCGCCAGCACCATGCCCTCAAGGCCGGTGCCGCGGCGCCGCCGGGACCCGGCCGAAGCACCGGTGGCAGGCGCCGCGGAGGCGTCCGTGGCGGGCGTGTCGGCAGTCACGCCCATCAGATCGGTGGTGTCGCTCACGAAGGGTCCTTCCCTGGAGCGGACGTCGGCCTGTCTGGCTCGGCGACCGGTTGTGCTGTCCGGCGGTCGGTCCTTGCTGTGTGCTGTGGACCGTGCCGGGGCGGTGGTCCGCCTAAGCGGCGGAAGAATTCATTGGTGATGGCGAGTCCCGGTGCGGTGTCACTGAAGTGCCGTGTCACCCGGCTCGGTCACGCCGGTTCCGGAGCGTGCTCAGGACTGCTCAGCGCGGGGCACGAAGCAGTTTGGGAGGCTCCCGGAAGAATGGTTGTCCCGGACGGGGACACAAAGCACCTCGCCATGGTGAGGTCGGGTGCAGACTTGAGATTAACACTACCGGATCCAACAAACATTCCCCCTCTCGGAATCGGGACACCCCGAATCCCCTGTATTCCCCGTGTCACGGCGCAAGCGGCAGCACACTCGCTCCCGCCGCGTCGAGCGCCAGACGGTTGGCCGCCCAGCCCTCGCCCGCCAGACGCGCGACCTTGTCGGCCGCACTCTCATCGGCCAGCGCGAGGACCGTGGGGCCCGCGCCGGAGATCACCGCGGGCACGCCATCGGCGCGCAGCCGCTCCACCAGGGCCGTGCTCTCCGGCATGGCCGGGGCGCGGTACTCCTGGTGCAGCCGGTCCTCGGTGGCGGGGAGCAGCAGCTCGGGGCGCCTGGTGAGGGCCTCGACGAGCAGGGCCGCCCGGCCCGCGTTGGTCGCCGCGTCGACGTGCGGGACGGTGCGCGGGAGCAGCCCGCGCGCCGTCTCGGTCAGGACGGGCTTTCCCGGTACGAAAACCACCGGAACGATGGAACTGGCCGGTTCCATCCTGATCGCGCGGGCCGCTCCCCCGTCCATCCAGGACAGCGTGAAGCCGCCGAGCAGACACGCGGCGACGTTGTCGGGGTGACCCTCGATCTCGGTGGCCAGTTCGAGCAGCGCGGCGTCGTCGAGCCGGGCCTCGCCGCCTATCGTCACGGCGCGCGCGGCGACGATGCCGGCGCAGATGGCGGCGGACGAGGAGCCCAGGCCGCGGCCGTGCGGGATGCGGTTGGCGCAGACGATCTCCAGGCCGCGCGGCTGGCCGCCCAGCAGGTCGAAGGCGGTGCGCAGGGACCGTACGAGCAGGTGGGACTCGTCGCGGGGAAGGGTGTCACTGCCCTCCCCCGCGATGTCGATGTTCAAGCCGGAGTCGGCCACCCGAACGACCACGTCGTCGTACAGACCCAGCGACAGGCCCAGGGCGTCGAAGCCCGGACCGAGGTTGGCGCTGGTGGCGGGGGTGCGCACCCGGACGGCGGCGGCGCGGAACGCGGGACCGGCCATCGCTCGATGACTCTCCTTGAGCTGCGTGTTTGTGAGGCTGCGTACTTCTGTTGCGTGCCACATGTACGGAACACCCGGACGCCGCGCACAACGGCGGCGCCCCGACCCGCACAGCGGCGGCACCGCGGCATATGCGGCGGGGTGGGTTCGGTACAGCCTATCGAAGGAAGGTTCTGTGGCGACATAGGGCGCACAGGAGGCGCACGATGCGTGTCGTGTGCCCCCTGTGCCACCCCGGTGCGGATTACGCCAGGCCGAGGCGTTCGGCGGCAGCGGCCGAGTCGACCGGGACGGTGACCGGCTGCGGAGCACCGGCGACGGCCCAGTCGGGGTCCTTGAGGCCGTTGCCGGTCACGGTGCAGACGATGCGCTGCCCCTTGTCGACCTTGCCCTGCTCGGCGGCCTTCAGCAGACCGGCGACCGACGCGGCGGAGGCGGGCTCCACGAAGACGCCCTCCTGGGAGGCCAACAGCTTGTAGGCGCGCAGGATCTCACGGTCCGTCACCTCGTCGATGAGGCCGCCGGACTCGTCGCGCGCGGCGAGCGCGTGCTGCCAGGACGCGGGGTTGCCGATGCGAATCGCGGTGGCGATCGTCGAGGGGTCCTTGACGACCTCGCCGCGCACGATGGGCGCCGATCCGGAGGCCTGGAAGCCCCACATCCGGGGGGTGCGCGTGGACACCGAGTCGGCGGCGTACTCCTTGTAGCCCTTCCAGTAGGCGGTGATGTTGCCTGCGTTGCCGACGGGAAGGACGTGGAGGTCGGGGGCGTCGCCGAGGGCGTCCACGATCTCGAACGAGGCGGTCTTCTGGCCCTCGATGCGGAACGGGTTGACCGAATTGACCAGCGCCACCGGGTAGTTCTCGGAGAGGGCGCGGGCCAGGTTCAGGCAGTCGTCGAAGTTGCCGTCGACCTGGAGGATCTTCGAGCCGTAGACGAGGGCCTGGCCCATCTTGCCGAGCGCGATCTTGCCCTGCGGGACGAGGACGGCGCAGACCATCCCGGCCCGTACCGCGTAGGCCGCGGCGGAGGCCGACGTGTTGCCGGTGGAGGCGCAGATGACCGCCTTGGCGCCCTCCTCCTTGGCCTTGGTGATGGCCATGGTCATGCCGCGGTCCTTGAAGGACCCGGTGGGGTTGGCGCCCTCGACCTTGAGGTGGACCTCGCAGCCGGTGCGCTCGGAGAGCACCTGCGCGGGCACGAGCGGCGTACCGCCCTCGCGAAGCGTCACGACCGGCGTGGTGGCCGAGACCGGAAGCCGGTCACGGTACTCCTCGATGATTCCCCGCCACTGGTGGGTCATTGCTGCCTACTCCCCTTCAACCCGCATGATGCTGGCGACACCACGCACGGTGTCGAGTCTGCGCAGCGCGTCGACGGTGCCGGTGAGGGCGGCGTCGGGCGCGCGATGGGTGACGACGACGAGGGAGGCCTCGCCGTCCTTGCCCGTCTGACGGACCGTATCGATCGATACGCCGTGCTCGGCGAAGACCGTCGCGACCTGGGCGAGCACACCCGGCTTGTCGGCCACGTCGAGGCTGATGTGATAGCGCGTGACGACCTCGCCCATGGCACCCACGGGGAGCTGCGTGTACGCGGAATCGCCGGGCCCGGTGGACTCGGCGAGCTTGTTGCGGCAGACGGCGACGAGGTCGCCGAGCACGGCCGACGCGGTGGGTGAGCCACCGGCGCCGGGCCCGTAGAACATGAGCTGCCCGGCGGCCTCGGCCTCGACGAACACGGCGTTGTAGGCCTCGCGCACCGACGCCAGCGGATGGCTGAGCGGAATCATCGCGGGGTGCACGCGCGCGGTGACGGACCCGCCGTCGGCCGCCCGTTCGCAGATGGCAAGGAGCTTGATGGTGCAGCCCATCCGTTTCGCGGAGGCGAAGTCGGCGGCGGTCACCTCGGTCATGCCCTCGCGGTAGACGTCGTCGAGGCGCACGCGCGTGTGGAAGGCGATTCCGGCGAGGATCGCGGCCTTCGCGGCGGCGTCGAAGCCCTCGACGTCGGCGGTCGGGTCGGCCTCGGCGTACCCGAGCGCGGTGGCCTCGTCGAGGGCCTCCTGATACCCGGCGCCCGTCGTGTCCATGGCGTCCAGGATGAAGTTGGTGGTCCCGTTCACGATCCCGAGGACGCGGTTGACCTTGTCCCCGGCCAGCGACTCGCGCAGCGGCCGGATGAGCGGGATGGCCCCGGCGACGGCGGCCTCGTAGTACAGGTCCCGCCCCTGCTCGACGGCGGCGGCGTGCAGCGCGGCCCCGTCCTGGGCGATGAGCGCCTTGTTGGCGGAGACGACGGAGGCCCCGTGCTCGAAGGCGGTGGTGATGAGCGTACGGGCGGGCTCGATCCCCCCGATGACCTCGACCACGACGTCGATGTCACCGCGCTTGACCAGCGCCGTGGCGTCGGTGGTGACCAGCGAAGGATCGATTCCCTCGCGCACCTTGGAGGGACGCCGGACGGCGACCCCGGCGAGCTCCACCGGGGCGCCGATCCTGGCTGTGAGGTCGTCGGCGTGCGTCGTCATGATGCGCGCCACCTCTGAGCCGACGACCCCACAGCCCAGCAGCGCCACCTTCAGCGGACGCGTACGCATCATCCGACCTCACTTCTCATACAGCTACGACTGGACCAGTCTCACCCACCGGAATCGAGTTTCAGTCTAATGTCCGGATTCTGAGACACTTATTTCACCATCCGACGGATGCGCGGTGCGCGCCCGTCGGAGGTTGTTGGCGCGATTGTCACCCGACGTCGTTTCACCCGACGTCGAGCCGGAGAAGATCCTCCTCCGTCTCGCGCCGGACGATCACTCGGGCGGCCCCGTCACGCACGGCGACGACCGGCGGGCGGAGAGCGTGGTTGTAGTTGCTCGCCATCGAGCGGCAGTACGCGCCGGTGGCGGGCACGGCGATCAGGTCCCCCGGCGCGAGGTCGGCCGGCAGGAAGGCGTCCCGCACGACGATGTCACCGCTCTCGCAGTGCTTGCCGACCACCCGCACCAGCATGGGCTCGGCGTCGGAGGAGCGGGAGACCAGGGCGACGGTGTACTCGGCGTCGTACAGCGCGGTACGGATGTTGTCGGACATGCCGCCGTCGACGGAGACGTAGGTGCGCAGCCCTTCGAGCGGCTTGACGGTGCCGACCTCGTACAGCGTGAAGGCGGTGGGCCCGACGATGGCGCGCCCCGGCTCCACGGAGATGCGCGGGGTCCGCAGGTCGGCGGCGGCGCACTCGCGCGTGACGATCTCGTTCAGCGCCTTGGCGATCTCGTGCGGCTCGCGGGGGTCGTCGTCGGAGGTGTACGCGATGCCGAGACCGCCGCCGAGGTCGATCTCGGGCAGCTCGACGCCGTGCTCGTCCCGCACCTCGGCGAGGAGCTGCACGACGCGCCGGGCGGACACCTCGAAACCGGCCATGTCGAAGATCTGCGACCCGATGTGCGAGTGGATGCCGATGAGCTCCAGACCGTCCAGCTTGAGGGCCCGCCGCACGGCCTCGGCGGCCTGCCCCCCGGCGAGCGCGATCCCGAACTTCTGGTCCTCGTGCGCGGTGGCGATGAACTCGTGGGTGTGCGCCTCGACGCCCACGGTCACGCGGATCTGCACGCGCTGGCGCCTGCCGAGCCGCTCGGCGATGTGCGAGACCCGCACGATCTCCTGGAAGGAGTCGAGCACGATCCGCCCGACCCCGGCCTCGACGGCGCGGTGGATCTCGTCCTCGGTCTTGTTGTTCCCGTGGAAGGCGATGCGCTCGGCGGGCATCCCGGCGTCGAGGGCGGTGGCGAGCTCCCCGCCGCTGCACACGTCCAGGTTCAGCCCCTCCTCGTGCAGCCACCGCACGACGGCCCGGGAGAGGAAGGCCTTGCCCGCGTAGAAGACATCGGCGTCGCTGCCGAAGGCGTCGCTCCAGGCCCGGCACCGGGCGCGGAAGTCCGCCTCGTCCAGGAAGTACGCGGGCGTGCCGAACTCCTCGGCGAGCCGCGTCACTTCGATGCCGCCGACGGTGACGCGCCCCTCCGCCGTACGCCCGACCGTACGGGACCAGACCTTGGGGTCGAGGACGTTGAGATCGGCGGGCGGCGCGCTGTAGTGCCCCTCGGGCAGTACGTCGGCGTGGCGGGGGCCTGCGGGGTGTGCGGAACGGCTCATGACTCGGGTGTCTCGTCTCTCACGGGGTGCCCCCGCCTCACGGGTCGGGGCGTCACAGGYGTTCGGGTGCGCTGATGCCGAGCAGGGACAGGCCACCGGCGAGCACCGCCCCGGCGGCTTCGGCGAGCGCGAGCCGGGCACGGTGGGCGGCCGAGGGTTTCTCCTCCCCGCGCACCAGGACGACGTGCTGATACGCGAGC
>NZ_JASKYR010001099.1:0-1620 GCF_041028215.1 Streptomyces flavofungini | reverse complement strand
CGCCGAAGCGTGCTCGTACGCCTCGCGGTCGAGGATGTTCTCGCGGGCGGCGACGATCACGGGGACCAGCGACTGGCCCGCGACGTTGGTTGCCGTGCGCATCATGTCCAGGACCGGGTCGATGGCGAGCAGCAGGCCGACGCCCTCCATGGGCAGGCCCAGCGTGGACAGGGTCAGCGTCAGCATGACCGTGGCGCCGGTCAGACCGGCCGTGGCGGCGGAGCCGACGACCGAGACGAAGGCGATGAGCAGGTACTCCTTGATGCCCAGGTTCACGTCGAAGATCTGCGCGACGAAGATCGCGGCGATCGACGGGTAGATCGCGGCGCAGCCGTCCATCTTCGTGGTGGCGCCGAAGGGCACGGCGAAGGAGGTGTACTCCTTCGGGACGCCGAGCCGCTCGGTGACCTTCTGGGTGACCGGCATGGTGCCGACCGAGGAGCGCGAGACGAAGGCGAGCTGGATCGCGGGCCAGGCGCCCTTGAAGAACTGGAGCGGGTTGACCTTGGCGACGGTGGCGAGCAGCAGCGGGTAGACGCCGAACATCACCAGGGCGCAGCCGATGTAGATGTCCGCGGTGAACGTCGCGTACTTGCTGATGAGGTTCCAGCCGTAGTCCGCGATGGCGAAGCCGATGAGGCCCACGGTGCCGATCGGGGAGAGCTTGATGACCCACCAGAGGGCCTTCTGGAGCAGCGCGAGCACGGACTCGGAGAGTTCGAGGATCGGCTGGGCCTTGTCGCCGATCTTCAGTACGGCGATACCGGCGACGGCGGCCATGAAGACGATCTGGAGGACGTTCAGCTCGGTGAAGGGCGTGATGACGTCCGTCGGGATGATCCCGGTCAGGAAGTCGATCCAGGAGCCCGCGTGGTCGGGGGCCTTGCCGTCCTTCGGGGTGAGGCCGGTGCCGGAGCCGGGGTTGGTGAGCAGGCCGATCGCGAGGCCGATGGCGACCGCGATCAGCGACGTGATCATGAACCACAGCAGGGTGCGGGTGGCCAGGCGCGCCGCGTTGTTCACCTTCCGCAGGTTGGTGATGGACACCAGGATCGCGAAGAAGACGAGCGGGGCGACGGCGAGCTTCAGCAGACCGATGAAGGTGTCGCCGACCTTGGAGAGGGTGGTGACGAGCCAGGAGATGTCCTGGCTGCGGGCGAGCCAGCCGAGCAGGACACCGAGGACGAGACCACCGAGGATCTGCGCCCAGAAGGGGATGCGGAGGAACTTGGGTATCCGGAAGCCGGAATCGGGCTTCTCGGGTCCGCTCGCCTGGTCGGCGGGCGTCGCGGAATTCGCGGACACGGACACACTCCTGTGGGGACAGTCAGGTCTGTGGGAACAGTCAGGACGGGGGACGTACGGGAGCGGCGACCGCGAAAGGTCAGCAGTGGCCGCTGCGGCGGGGTCACATTCAGACGTGACAGGCCGCGGACATGCAGCGGCAGAGGTCGACATGCAGGCGCGCCACGAGCGGGACGCTCATGGCGTGGATGTGCGCTGCTGCTGTCTTCATGTCGACAACGTTAACACTTGTACTTTGAGAACATCAAAGGCCTTGTTTGAGGTATCCGGAGGGGTCACCGCCGCATACCCGGCGCCCCAACCGCCCCCGACAGC
>NZ_JASKYR010001098.1:0-2199 GCF_041028215.1 Streptomyces flavofungini | reverse complement strand
GTGCGCAAGCTGGCGCGGGAGCACGGCGTGGAGCTGCGTGAGCTGGTGGGCTCGGGCCCGGACGGGCTGATCACGCGGGCCGACGTGGAGTCCGCCATCGCCTCGGGGCGGGCACCTCTGGCGACGAGCGGGCGCGGCAGCGTTCCGGTCGCGCACGAGGCGGCGGGCGCGGCAGCGGGCCTGGCCGGAGGGACGGCGGCCGGGGCGCGTACGGCCGCGGCGAGCAGCTCCGTGCTCAGCGGCACCGCGGCCAGTGGCACCGCCGCGAGGGAGGCGGCGGTCCGCGAGGACGATGAGCTGATCCGCCTGGGGAAGGCCGAGGCGCGCCGTCGGGTGGCGGCCGGAGAGGAGCCCACGCGCGCGGGGATGGAGTCCCGGCACGCGCTGACCGGCATCCGGGGTCTCGTCGCGGACAAGATGGCCCGGAGCAGGCGGGAGATACCGGAGGCCACCTGCTGGGTCGACGCCGACGCCACGGAACTGCTGGCGGCCCGCACCGCCATGAACGCGGCGACGAGCGGAGGCGACGGCCAGAGGGTGTCCCTGCTGGCGCTCTTCGCCCGTATCACCGTGGCCGCCCTCGACCGCTTCCCGATGCTGAACTCCCGCGTGGACATGGAGGAGCGGGAGGTCCGTTGCCTCTCCGACATCCACCTCGGGTTCGCCGCGCAGACCGACCGGGGGCTCGTCGTCCCGGTGGTGCGGCACACACAGGCGCGGACGACCGCTTCGATCAACGCCGAGCTGATCCGGCTCACGGAGGAGGCGCGGGCCGGGACGCTCACGCCCGGTGAGCTCACCGGGGGGACGTTCACGCTGAACAACTACGGAGTGTTCGGGGTCGACGGCTCCACACCCATCATCAACCACCCCGAGGCCGCGATGCTCGGCGTGGGCAGGATCGTGCCGAAGCCGTGGGTGCACCAGGGCGAGTTGGCGGTGCGGCACGTGGTGCAGCTCTCGCTCACCTTCGACCACCGGGTGTGCGACGGCGGCACGGCGGGTGGGTTCCTGCGCTATGTGGCGGACTGCGTCGAACAACCGGCGGTGCTGCTGCGGTCGGTGTGAGGGGGGCCTGGGGAGGGGCCGGGCGCGGCCGGGTGACGTACGTCCCTTGGCCGAAGCGCCCTGCGCGGGTGGCAATGATCGCTCGTACGCCCATACTCGGGGGGTGACCGCGAACGAGGGTGCCGGGTGCGACGCGGACGAGAGTGCTGCGTACGGCGTGGGAGAGGGTGCTGCGTACGGCGCGGGTGAGGGTGCCGCGTATGACGCTGTCGTGCTCGCCGGGGGTGGTGCCGCTCGGCTGGGTGGCGCCGACAAGCCCGGTGTGCGCGTGGGCGGGCGCGCGCTGCTCGACCGGGTCCTCGCCGCCTGTTCCGGCGCCGGGACCACGGTCGTCGTGGCCGAGCCGAGACGGACCGCGCGGCCCGTGGTGTGGGCGCGCGAGGAGCCGCCGGGCGGCGGTCCGCTGGCCGCGCTCGACGCGGGGCTGCGGTGTACGGCGGCTGAGTACGTGGTGGTGCTCTCCGCCGATCTGCCGTTCCTCGGCGAGCGGACGGTACGTCAGTTGCTGGCCGCGCTGCGGGAGAGCGGCTCGGACGGGGCCGTGCTCGTCGACGCGGAGGAGCGGGCGCAGCCGCTGGTCGCGGCCTATCGGGGCGAGGCGCTGCGGCGGGAGATCGCGGCGCTCGCGGGTGGCTCAGCCGGTGTGGCGCCGGGCGCCGGGCTCGCCGGGCTGCCGCTCCGTTCGCTCATCGCGCGGCTCGGCCTGACCCGGGTCGCGGACCATGTCGCGGCTTTCGACTGCGACACCTGGGACGACATCGCCACCGCCCGGGCGCGGATCAGGGAGCATGGGCACGTGTTGGATGAATGGATTTCCGCAGTCAAGGACGAACTGGGCATCGAACTCGACGTCGATACCGGCACCCTCCTCGACCTCGCTCGCGACGCCGCGCATGGTGTGGCCAGGCCCGCGGCACCGCTGACCACGTTCCTCGTCGGCTATGCGGCGGCGCAGGCGGCGGCCACGCGGGGCGGCTCCTCGGCAGGACCCGAAGCCGTGGCGGAGGCGGCACACAAGGCCGCGGCGCTCGCGGCACGCTGGGCGGACGAGGACCAGCGGGACGCCGCACCGCGGCCAGAAACTCCGCAGCCCGCCCAGTCCCCGCAGTCCCCGGGGCCCTCCCAGTCCCC
>NZ_JASKYR010001097.1:0-1800 GCF_041028215.1 Streptomyces flavofungini | reverse complement strand
GGCCAGCCTAGAGCCCGGCACTGACATCCGCCCCTGACCTCTTGGATCAGCCCCCAATTGGCCCCCTCCCGCACAGCACGCGACGCCGGTGCGGCAGACTTGTGACTGATCACACTGTTTGGACCGTCCGGCAAACTGGGGAACACGGTCCCCTGATGCAGGTCGACAAGGAGAGAACTCGTGGACGACGTTCTGCGGCGCGCCCCGCTCTTCGCGGCGCTCGATGACGAGCAGGCCGCGGAGCTTCGCGGCTCCATGAGTGAGGTGACGCTCGCGCGCGGAGACGCCCTTTTCCATGAGGGAGACCCCGGAGACCGCCTCTACGTGGTCACCGAGGGCAAGGTGAAGCTTCACCGCACCTCACCCGACGGCCGCGAGAACATGCTCGCGGTGCTCGGCCCCGGCGAGCTCATCGGTGAGCTGTCGCTCTTCGACCCGGGCCCCCGTACGGCCACCGCCTCCGCTCTCACCGAGGTCAAGCTCCTCGGCCTGGGCCACGGCGACCTCCAGCCCTGGCTGAACGCGCGCCCCGAAGTGGCCTCCGCGCTGCTGCGCGCCGTCGCCCGGCGGCTGCGCAAGACCAACGACCAGATGTCCGACCTGGTCTTCTCCGACGTGCCCGGCCGTGTGGCCCGCGCGCTCCTGGACCTGTCGCGCCGCTTCGGCGTGCAGTCCGAGGAGGGCATCCACGTGGTGCACGACCTCACCCAGGAGGAGCTCGCCCAGCTCGTCGGCGCCTCCCGCGAGACGGTCAACAAGGCGCTCGCGGACTTCGCCGGACGCGGCTGGCTGCGCCTGGAGGCCCGCGCGGTGATCCTGCTCGACGTCGAGCGGCTCGCCAAGCGTTCACGCTGACGCGCCTGCGCCCTCACCGGCATCGGAAGGGCCCCGCCTCCCGGGAGGCGGGGCCCTTCCGTGTCCCTGGCCGGGCGAGGTCCCTGGCCGGGCGAGGCGGCGAGAGGGCGCGGCGGCTCAGATCAGGCCGTGCTCCTGGAGGTAGTCCAGCTGCGCCCTGACCGACAGCTCCGCCGCGGGCCACAGCGAGCGGTCCACGTCCGCGTA
Source organism: Streptomyces flavofungini (assembly GCF_041028215.1). Classification (GTDB taxonomy): domain Bacteria; phylum Actinomycetota; class Actinomycetes; order Streptomycetales; family Streptomycetaceae; genus Streptomyces; species Streptomyces flavofungini_B. Next base: position 738 of record NZ_JASKYR010001097.1, on the reverse strand, counting down.
CACGTGCGCCACGACGGCCGCGGCCGCCGTATGGCCGTTCTCCACGGCCGTCTCGACCTGGGCCAGGCGGTTGGCACGGTGGGCGAGGTAGAACTCGACGGCACCCTGCGCGTCCTCGAGGACGGGCCCGTGGCCCGGCAGGACGGTGTGGACGCCGTCGTCGACCGTCAGGGACCTCAGCCGCCGCAGGGAGTCCAGATAGTCCCCCAGACGGCCGTCGGGGTGCGCCACGACCGTCGTGCCGCGGCCGAGGATCGTGTCGCCCGTCAGGACCGCCCGGTCGGCGGGGATGTGGAAGCAGAGCGAGTCCGCGGTGTGGCCCGGGGTGGGCACCACACGCAGCTCCAGGCCGCCCGTGGTGATCACGTCACCGGCCGCGAGGCCCTCGTCGCCCAGACGCAGGGCGGGGTCGAGGGCGCGTACGTGAGTGCCTGTCAGCTCGGCGAAGCGGGAGGCGCCCTCGGCGTGGTCGGGGTGACCGTGGGTCAGCAGGGTGAGCGCCACGCGCTTGCCCGCCTTCTCGGCCGTCTCCACGACATGGCTCAGATGGGCGTCGTCCAGCGGGCCCGGGTCGACGACCACCGCGAGGGGCGAGTCGGGCTCCGAGAGGATCCAGGTGTTGGTGCCGTCCAGCGTCATCGCGGAGGCGTTCGGCGCGAGCACGTTGACCGCGCGGGCGGTGGCGGGACCGCTGAGGACCCCGCCACGGGGCTGTCCGGGCAGGGCGGCGGCGTCGGT
>NZ_JASKYR010001096.1:0-1944 GCF_041028215.1 Streptomyces flavofungini | reverse complement strand
ATCCGTCGGAGGGTGCGGCCGAGGCGGTGGCCGGGGCCCGCGCCGGGGACTCTGCGGTCGTTCCCGCCGCTCGCTCGGGCGACGAGGCCTTGGTGGCGGCGGTGGTGATGCCGGGAGCGGCGGTGGCGACGGGAGCGACAGGGGCGGTGGGTGCGTCGCCGAAGTCCTCGGAAGGGCCCTGAGCGGCGTCGGACGACTCCCTCTGGGCGGCGTCGGACGGCTCCCGCTTAGCTGCGTCAGAAGGCCGCCTCCGGGAAGACCCGGACGGTTCCCCCTGAGCTGCGTCAGAAGGCCGCCTCCGGGAAGACCCGGACGGTTCCCCCTGAGCTGCGTCAGARGGCCGCCCCTGAGAAGACCCGGACGGCGGCCCCTCGGAGGCGTCGCCCTCGACTCCCAGCCGCCGCAGCAGCTCACCTCGGAGCGCGGCGAAGCGCGGGTCGGAGACCGAGCGGGGCCGTTCAAGGCCGATCTCCGTCTCGTACGCGATGACGCCGCCGTCCATCACGAGCACCCGGTCGGCGAGCAGCACCGCCTCCTCCACGTCGTGCGTGACGAGCAGTACCGCGCAGCCGCGCCGCTGCCAGAGTTCGTCGACGAGCCGTTGGGCCTTGATGCGGGTCAGCGCGTCGAGCGCGCCGAACGGTTCGTCGAGCAGGAGCAGATCAGGCTCGCGCACCAGGGCCCTGGCCAGCGAGACACGCTGGGCCTCGCCGCCGGAGAGCGTCTTGGGCCAGGCGTTGACGCGGTGTTTCAGGCCCACCTCGGCGAGCGCCTGCTCGGCGACGTCGCGCCCGGGCTTGCCCGGCAGGCCGAGCAGGACGTTGCGCCATACGCGCTTCCACGGCATCAGGCGGGGCGCCTGAAAGGCGACGGCCTTGCGGCGCGGTACGAGAACGGTGCCCTCGATGTCACGGTCGAGCCCGGCGAGAACACGCAGCAGCGTCGACTTGCCGCAGCCGCTGCGCCCGAGCAGGGCGACGAACTCGCCCGGACGCACATCGAGGCGGAGGTCATCGATGACCTTGCGGCCGTCGAAGGAGCGGGTCAGTCCGTCGACGCGGACGGCGGCCTGGGTGTCCGGCGCGGGAGCGGAGGTCACCGGCCGGTGAACGTCGGTCGCCATTGCAGCAGCAGCCTTTCGAGGGTGCGGACGATGAAGTCGGCGATCAGGCCGAGGAAGGCGTAGACGATGAGGCAGACCACGATCACGTCGGTACGCAGGAAGTCGCGGGCCTGGACCATCAGGAAACCGATGCCGGAGTCGGCGTTGACCTGCTCGGCGAAGACGAGGGCGAGCCAGGCGACACCGAGGGAGTAGCGGAGGCCTGTCATGGCCCCGGGGAGCGCGCCGGGCAGGACGACGTGCCGCACGAGACCCCACCGCGACAGACCGAGCGACTCCCCGGCCTCGATCAACTGGGCGTCCACGCCCCGGATACCGGCGTACACGTTGAGGTAGAGCGGGAAGGACACGCCGAGCGCGATGATGGCGATCTTGGGCGTCTCGCCGATGCCGAACCAGATGATGAAGAGCGGGATGAGCCCCACGAACGGCACGGTCCGCAGCATCTGCACGCTGGTGTCGACGAGGTCCTCGCCGATCCGGAAGAGTCCGGACAGGAGGGCGAGGCCGGTGCCGATGACCGTGCCGAACAGCAGCCCCACGGCGACGCGCTGGAGGGAGACGCCCATGGCGGTGGGCAGGGACCCGTCACCGATCAGATCACCGGCCACGCGGGCGATCGTCCCGGGCGGGGCGAGCACGTCACTGGTCAGTACGCCTGTCGCGCTCAGCAGTTGCCACACCGCGAGCACCAGGATCGGGCTCGCGGTGCGGCGCAGCCAGCGGGGGAGAGGGGCGCGGCGGCGCGAGGAGGGGACCAGGGTCTGTAGTTCGGGGCCCGGCGGGGCTGGCGGTGCCGCCTCGGGTGATGTGTCGTATAT
>NZ_JASKYR010001095.1:0-2317 GCF_041028215.1 Streptomyces flavofungini | reverse complement strand
TGAGTGAACGCGGACCCCTCCCCCGGTGAAGCGGAGCCGAGCTGTGATGGAGGATTACGGCCGCGCAGGTTTGGGGGCGATGTCAGTGGCGCAGGGCAGTATCTGTGGTGGGAGGTGAGACGCGGTGAACAAGCTCGCGTACGACTGCGATGTACTGGTGATCGGCGGCGGGATCGTCGGCCTCGCGACAGCGCATGCCCTCACGCGCTCCGCCCCCGGCACGAGCGTCACGGTCCTGGAGAAGGAGCGCGGCCCCGCCCGCCACCAGACCGGCCGCAACAGCGGCGTCATCCACAGCGGCATCTACTACCGCCCCGGCTCGCTCAAGGCGAGATACGCGGTCCGCGGCGCCGCCGAAATGATCAAGTTCTGCGCGGAGCACGGAATTCCGCACGACGTCACCGGCAAGCTGATCGTCGCCACCGAGCGCGATGAGCTGCCCCGCCTGCACGCCCTCGTCCAGCGCGGCAGGGAGAACGGCATCCCGGTGCGCGAGCTGGGCCCCGCCCAGATCACGGAGTACGAGCCGGAGGTCCGCGGCCTCGCCGCCATCCACGTCGGCACCACCGGCGTCTGTGACTACGGCGCGGTGGCGGAGCACCTCGCGGAGATCTCGGGCGCCGAGATCCGCTATGGGGCGGGGGGCGAGGTGGTGCGCGTCGACCGGCGCCCCGGCCTCGGCGTCGCCGTCCGCACGGCCGACGGCACCGTGGTGCGCGGCAAGGTCCTGGTGAACTGCGCGGGGCTGCACTGCGACGAGGTCGCGCGGCTCGCGGGCGACGACCCGGCGATGCGGATCGTCCCGTTCCGCGGGGAGTACTTCGAGCTGGCCCGGCCCGGTCTGGTGCGCGGCCTGGTCTATCCCGTGCCCGACCCGGCCTTCCCGTTCCTCGGCGTCCACCTCACCCGGGGCATCGACGGCGGCGTCCACGTCGGCCCGAACGCGGTGCCCGCGCTCGCCCGCGAGGGCTATGACTGGTCGGTCGTGCGCCCCAGGGAGCTCGCGGGCACCCTCGGCTGGCCCGGCTCCTGGCGGATAGCCCGCCGCCACTGGCGGTACGGAGCGGGTGAGCTGCGCCGCTCCGCCTCCAAGGCGGCCTTCACCGCGGCGGTCCGCAGGCTGCTGCCCGCCGTCAGGACCGAGGACCTGGTGCCCGCCCCCGCCGGGGTCCGCGCCCAGGCGGTCCTGCGGGACGGCACGCTGGTCGACGACTTCCTCATCCGCGAGGCCGCCCGCACGGTCCACGTCCTGAACGCCCCGTCCCCCGCCGCCACGGCGTCCCTGCCGATCGGCCGCGAGGTCGCCCGCAGGGCGCTGGCCGCGCTGCGGGACGGCCACGGATGACGCGGGGCGTCTGAGCCCGCCGGGACGAGCCCGTCCAAAGAGCCCGCCAGAAGAGCCCGCCGGAAGCGGCGCGCGGATCAGGCGTCCGAGGCGGTGGCCCCGGCCCTGGCAGTCCTGCGGAACAGCAGGTCGTGCACCACGTGCCCCTTCTGCAGGCCCTGGCCCTCGAAGCGGGTACGCGGGCGGAAGTCGGGCCGGGGGGCGTAGCCGCCGTCGGCCTGGGTGTTCTCGAAGTCGGGGTGCGCGGTGAGCACCTCAAGCATCTGCTCCGCGTACGGCTCCCAGTCCGTCGCGCAGTGCAGGATCGCGCCGGGCTTGAGCGAGGGCGCGGCCAGTGTCAGGAAGTCCGGCTGGATCAGGCGGCGCTTGTGGTGGCGGGGCTTGGGCCAGGGGTCGGGGAAGTAGACGCGGAGCCCGTCGAGGGACTCCGGCGGCAGCATCTCGCGGAGCAGGATGATCGCGTCGCCGTTGGCCACCCGGACGTTGGTCAGGCCGTTGCGCTCGGCGAGGCCGAGGAGGTTGCCCTGGCCGGGGGTGTGCACGTCGACCGCGAGGATGCCGGTGTCCGGGTCGGCGGCGGCCATCTGGGCGGTCGCCTCGCCCATGCCGAAGCCGATCTCCAGGACGACGGGCAGCTCGGACGGCTTCTCCCCGTCGCCGAACAGCTCACCGAGGTCCAGCGTGCGCAGCCCGTCGATGTCGAGCCCCCAGACCGGCCAGAGCCGCCGCAGGGCGTCCCCCTGGCTGGTGGTCACCCGGCTCCGCCGCGGCTGAAAACTGCGGATGCGCCGCTCGTGGTGCGAGCCCGCCGGGTCGGGCGAGGGACCACCGGGAAACCGGGGCGCGGCCTGGGCCCGGCCGCCCCGCGCCCCCGGAGCCCCGGATGCCGTGGCCCCGACACCGTCATCGGTGCGGCGCGGGTCGACGGCCCCAGCGGCTTCGCCGGGACCGGAGACTCCGCCCGCGTCGCAC
>NZ_JASKYR010001094.1:0-1501 GCF_041028215.1 Streptomyces flavofungini | reverse complement strand
TCGGGTTGTCCACAGGCGGGGGGTATTAGTCGTACTAGTCGGCCGCACTCGTCAACCCGGTCGGCCGCGCGCGTCAACCGGATGGGTCGCGCCCGTCAAAGCAGCCGATCGTACGAGTCCAACGGATGGGGAGCGGAACAGCGCCGAACCGCCCCGGAGGCGGGACTTCCCCCATGCCCAGCGGGTAACGTCGGGGCGTGCCCGCAGACCCGTCCCCTCGCGTCGCCGGGGAGACCTCAGCGCGCCGCGCGGGGCTCCCGCAGCGCAGCACGACCAGTCCGCCGCCGCCCGGCGCGAAGGCCAGCGCGGTCGAGGTCAGACGCAGCGCCCGGCGGCGCAGGACGGTCTCGGCGTACCGCGAGGGCGACCGCACCGTGGTGCTCATCCCCGCCCGCATGTCGGAGGCCGAGGAGCAGCGCTGGGTCAATGTGATGCTCGACAAGCTCGCGGCCCAGGAGAGCAAGCGGCTGCTCGGCGACGCCGAGCTCTTCGAGCGCGCGGGGCAGCTCTCCGAGCAGTACTTCGGGGGCCGGGCCAGGCCCGCCTCCGTCCGCTGGGTCACCAACCAGAACACCCGGTGGGGTTCCTGCACCCCGTCCGAGGGCAGCATCCGCCTCTCGCACCGGCTCCAGGGCATGCCCGAGTACGTCGTGGACTACGTACTCGTCCATGAGCTCGCCCACCTTCTCGTCCCCGGGCACGGGCCCCGTTTCTGGCGCCTCCTTGAGGCCTATCCGCGCACCGAGAGGGCCCGCGGGTACCTCGAAGGGGTGGTCGCCGCCGACCGGCTGCCTCATCTTCCCGCCGCCCGCGAGGAGTGAACGTACGCGCCCGAGGGCGGTTGTGTAGCGGGTCTGTACCGGCTTGGTTCACTCCTGGACTTTGCGGTTAGCCTGGCGCGACGCAATCACATTCGGGATGGGGGACGGTCGTTACGTATGGCCAGGGAATTCCAACGCGGCCACAAGGCCAAGATCAGTGACCTCACAGCGGGGACCGATCTGTACGTAGGTGTGCAGATCAACGCCCCCGGACTGTCCTTCGACATCAGCTGCTTCGGCCTGGACGCGAGCGAGCGGCTCTCGGACGACCGCTACTTCATCTTCTTCAACCAGCCGAAGTCGCCGGAGGAGTCGATCCAGCTCCTCGGCGCCCAGGCCGGTGACACCGAGTCCTTCCGCGTCACGCTCGACCGCGTCCCGCAGCAGATCCAGCGTCTTTCCTTCACGGCGACGATCGACGGCGCCGGGCAGATGTCGCAGGTCACGTCGGGTTACATCCGTATCGTCGCGGGCGGCGAGGAAGTGGCGCGCTACGCCTTCAACGGCGCGGAGTTCTCCACGGAGCGCGCCGTCATGCTGGGCGACTTCTACCTGAAGGACGTCTGGCGGTTCGCCGCGATCGGCCAGGGCTTCGACGGCGGCCTTGAGGCCCTCCTGAAGAACTTCGGCGGCGAGGTGGCCGAGGAAGAGCCCGCCTCCGCGCCGCCGCAGGCCGGTGC
>NZ_JASKYR010001093.1:0-1801 GCF_041028215.1 Streptomyces flavofungini | reverse complement strand
CTCCCCCGCCCCGCGGGCACGCTCTCGGGCGGCGAGCAGCGCATGCTGGCCCTCTCCCGGGCCCTGGCGCCGCCCGGGCCGGGCCCGTCCCCCGTACTCCTGCTCGACGAACCGACGCAAGGCATGTCCCCGCCCGTCGCGGCCCGCACCTACGCCCTGCTCGGCGCCCTGTCCGCCTGCGTGGTCGTGGCCGAACAGCGCATGCCGCCCGGCCTGCGCGAGGGCGCGGGGCGGACGGCGGTGGTGGTGCACGAACTGCGCAGAGGAACCGTCGTGTTCAGCGGAGAGGCACGAGAACTGAGCTCCGCGGAGCGGCCCTAGCCGGGGACGACGAGTTGGGCGCCGGGGCGGAAACGCTCTTCGGGACGATCAGCCTCGCCCCGATGGACAGCAGCTCGGGCCGGTCCCCGACCACCTCGCGGTTGACCGCGTAGAGCGCCTTCCAGCCGCCTTCGACGTCATACTTCCGGGCGATGGAGCTCAGGGACTCCCCGCGCTGGACGAGATGCGTGCGCCGGTTGCTCCGGCTCGGCCGCTCGGGCCGGTCGGGCCGGTCCGGCTTCGCGGTCTGCTCGGGACGGTTCGGCTTCGCGGTCTGCTCTGGGCGGTTCGGCTTCGCCGTCTGCTCCGGGCGGTCGAACCGCTCGATCCGCACCTTGCGGGAACACGCGGGCCACGCCTTCCACCCCTGGCTGAGCCGCACCTTCTCGGCGATCTTGATCTGCTCCGCCTTGGTGGCGAGGTCGGCACGCGGGGCGTACTTGAGACCGCCGTACGCCTCCCAGGTGGGCTGGTGGAACTGAAGCCCTCCGTAGAAGCCGTTGCCCGTGTTCGCGTTCCACCGGCCGTTGCTCTCGCACTGGGCCAGGCAGTGCCAGACCCCCTTCTCGGTGGAACAGGCGTTCTCCCCGTAGTACACGATGCCCGGCCGTGTCGGCGGGGCCGCGGACGCGGCGGCGGGTGGCGGTGCCACCACGGCCATGACCGCGCCCACGACCACGGCGAAGGACCGGAGATGCGTCATCTGCGTCGGATGCATCGGCTCACGCTAGGCATATGAACGCCACGGTCCCGGCGTCCCGCGCCGCCGGAACCGCCAACCCCACTCCAACGGCCGCCTGACGCCGACTCAGACCCGGAGCCGCTGTCCCGGCACGATGGCGTCCGGGTCGCCGCCGACGACGGCCCGGTTGACGGCGTACACCCGCTGCCAACTGCTTCCGTGCCGGGCCGCGATGGAGCTCAGGGTGTCACCGCTTCGGACGATGTAGCCGCCGGAGGCCCGTACGGCCCCCCGGTCGGCGTGGCCGGAACTCCGCCGCGGAGCGGCCGTGGGCGCCTTGACCGACTTCGGCGCCGGTTTCGCGGCCTTGGGTACGGGCGCCGCCGCGGACGGCGCTTGGCCGTACGCACCCGCGCGGGCGGCGCAGGTGGGCCACGCGCCCCACCCCTGCGCCCGCTGGACCTTGGCGGCGACAGCGATCTGCTGTGCCTTCGATGCCTGGTCGGCGGTGGCCGCGTAGGCACCTCCGCCGTACGCGCGCCACGTCCCCGCGGAGAACTGGAGCCCTCCGTAGTAGCCGTTGCCCGTGTTGATCCGCCAGTTTCCGCCGCTCTCGCACCGTGCGATGCGATCCCACACTCCGCCGTCCGCCGCGTCGGCCTGGCCGGTCGCGGCGAGCAGTCCCAGCGGGGCGATGAGCGCGGCCCCACCGATCACTGCCGTCCTGCGTAGGTGCCCGGGAGTTGCGGACATGAAGATCCCTCTCTGCCTGCCCGGGCTCCCCCTGGCCGTACGGCC
>NZ_JASKYR010001092.1:0-1979 GCF_041028215.1 Streptomyces flavofungini | reverse complement strand
GTGCGGGACGGGGCGCGGAACGCGGGCTGCGGGGGCCTGACGGGCCGCACGCGCACGTGGCCCTCGCCGTCGGGCGCCGTCGTGGGGGCGCCGCCGGGGCCGGCTGCCGGGCCGGGGGCGCCGTCCGCCAGGCGCAGCGCCGACTCGCCGATCCGGAGCAGGGAGCCGGGGGAGACCGGCACGGGGCGGCCGGTGACCTCCCTGCCGTCCACCGATGTGCCGTTCGTCGAGCCGAGGTCGGTGACCGTGACGCGGCCGTCGGCGGCGAGGGTGACCGCGCAGTGCAGCCGGGAGACATCGGGGTCGTCGAGGGCGACGTCCGCCTCCGCGGAACGGCCGACGCGGATCTGGCCGCCGTGCAGCAGATGGACACCGCCCGCGTCCGGGCCCGCCACCACGTGGAGCTGGGCCGCCGCCTCCGCGAGCTCGGGCCCCGGCTCGCCCGGCGCCCCCAGGCAGAGCACCGCGCCGTCGATCAGCGGAGGCTCGCCGAGCGTGCACCGCTGGGCGTCCAGACGCTCCGGTCCCGCGTACAGCACGAGGGGGCTCTCGGCGCCCGCGACGGCCTTGGCGAGGCCCGAGGCCACCGCCGCCAGCGCGGTCCCCGCGGGGGCGGTGACCAGGACGTCGCAGGCCCCCTGCGCCGCGGTCGCCGCCGGGGGGCGGCCTTGCTGCTCGGGCTGGCCGCTGCGCGGCCCGAGGACGGTCAGCCGGATCTGCATCGCCGTCAGCGGTCCCTTCTGCGCTGGGCGCCCGGCACGGGGGCTCAGCGCTGTGATTCCCCCCACCGCACACGGGCACATCGGCCAGTACTGAGGGCATCCTCGCACCTGTCACTGACAACACGCCCGGCGGCCACCGGTAAGTGATCTTGAATGGTCGGCTCTGCTCGGAAAAGTGCCTGCTTGGACCGTTGCGGACGAACGCTCCGGCAACCAATGGCCACAGGAGAGCGTCTTTCCTCCGGGCGGGAGAACGGTCGATTCCGATCGGCCGGTGCCCCTTCCGGCAGCACTACAGTGGGTCGGAACATTCAGACCCCCGGACGGCAGCAGCGTCCGGACGGGACCAGCCAGAGCAGCAGGGAGCGCATGACGTGCGGCCGGTAGGCAGCAAGTACCTCCTGGAGGAGCCGCTCGGGCGCGGCGCCACGGGCACCGTCTGGCGGGCCCGCCAGCGGGAGACGGCGGGTGCCGAGGCGGCCGTTCCCGGCCAGCCCGGCGAGACCGTCGCGATCAAGGTCCTCAAGGAGGAGCTCGCCAACGACGCGGACGTCGTGATGCGCTTCCTGAGGGAGCGGTCCGTCCTGCTCAGGCTCACCCACGAGAACATCGTCAGGACCCGCGACCTGGTCGTCGAGGGAGACCTCCTCGCCCTGGTCATGGACCTGGTCGACGGCCCGGACCTGCACCGCTACCTGCGCGAGAACGGACCGTTCACGCCGGTGGCCGCGGCCCTCCTGACCGCCCAGATCGCCGACGCGCTCGCCGCAAGCCACGCCGACGGCGTCGTGCACAGGGACCTCAAGCCCGCGAACGTCCTGCTCAAGCAGGACGAGGGCGGCATGCACCCGATGCTCACCGACTTCGGCATCGCGCGCCTCGCGGACTCCCCCGGTCTGACCCGCACCCATGAGTTCGTCGGCACGCCCGCGTACGTCGCCCCCGAGTCCGCCGAGGGCCGCCCGCAGACCAGCGCCGTCGACGTCTACGGCGCGGGCATCCTGCTGTACGAGCTGGTCACCGGCCGTCCGCCGTTCGGCGGGGAGTCGGCCCTCGAAGTCCTGCACCAGCACCTCAGCGCCGAGCCGCGCCGCCCCTCCACCGTCCCCGACCCGCTGTGGACGGTCATCGAGCGCTGCCTGGACAAGAACCCCGACCGCCGCCCGAGCGCCGAGAACCTCGCCCGCGGCCTGCGCACGGTCGCCGAGGGCATCGGGGTGCACTCCACCCCGGCGCAGATCGCCGCCGCGGAGGGCG
>NZ_JASKYR010001091.1:0-1691 GCF_041028215.1 Streptomyces flavofungini | reverse complement strand
CGCGGGCCGTGCTCGGCGTCCTGGCGGAGGCCCTGGGCCTGGAGGACCCGGTCGACCCGGCCACGACCTACTTCGCGGCGGGCGGCGACTCGCTCACGGCGGTCCACCTGGTCGGCAGGTTGCGGGACGAGTTCGGCCTCGACGTACCGATCACCGTGTTCCTGGAGGAGCTGCCCCTCCAGGAACTGGCGGCGCACATCGTCGGGACGAAGGAGCAGGACGCGGCGGAGGACTCGCTGGACGCCCTGCTGGCGGAGTTCGAGGCGGAGTAACCCTGGGGGAGGGCGGTGCGCGGCCCACCGGGCCTACGGGGCGGTCATCGCCTTCCGGTCGCGGAGCCCGGAGGCGATGACGCTCGTGACGTAGGGAAGGTGGGCGTCGAGGAAGAAGTGCCCACCGGCGAGCACATGGCAGGAGAACGGCCCCTGGGTCTCCCGCTCCCAGGCGCGAGCGCCCTCCACGGTGACGCGGGGATCGTGGTCCCCGGTCAGCACGGTGAGCGGAGAGGTGAGCCGGGGGCCCTCGCGGTAGGCGTACTCGTCGACGATCCGGTAGTCGGCGCGCATGGGCGGCAGGAAGAGGGAGAGCAGCTCGGGGGAGGAGAAGAGCTCCTCTGCGGTGCCGGAGAGCTTGCGCATGTCCTCGACGAGCTCGGCGTCGGTCATGTCGGCGACCCGCTTTTTGCCGGAGGCGGTGCGGGGCAGCGAGGGCGCCATGCGACCGGACACGAAGAGCGCCACGGGCGCCTTGCCCGAGGCCTCCAGACGCCGCGCGGTCTCGAAGGCGAGCAGCGCGCCCATGCTGTGCCCGAAGACCGCGAGGGGCCGGGCGTCGGCCCCGTCGGGCAGCTCGGCGAGCACGGCGTCGACGATCTCGTCCGCCCCCGCGGCGAACGGCTCGCCGAAACGGTCCTGCCGCCCCGGGTACTGCACGACCAACGGCTCGACGGTCCCCGACACGGCGGCCGAGAGCCCGTGATAGGCGCTGACGGAACCGCCCGCGTGGGGATAGACGAGCAGACGGACCCCGGCGTCGGGAGCGGGGTGGTTGCAACGTATCCAGTCGCCCACGGCGCACCCTCCTCTCAGATACGGGCAGCCCACCGCCGACCGGCGGGCTGACCTGGCCAGCATGCCGGACGAACGGGGGTCACGGGGCCGGTTTGTGACGCGCACGGCACGCCGGGCCCCGGTGAGCCGGTGAACCGGCGAGGTCGGGGTAACCGGACGAAACCAAGTGGCGGGTGGCGGTGGCCACACCAACGGAAGGAGAGCGAGAACATGTCGTCCTCATTGCTGGAGGCCGTGGACATCAAGGCACCGGTGTCGGTGAGCTGGTCACTCTGGTCCGACGTGGAACGCTGGCCAACCTTCCTGAGCCATGTGAAGCACGTACAGCGCATCGACGAGACGACCTTCGCCTGGCAGGTGTCACTCCCGACGGCGGACAAGGAGTTCGTGGCGGAACTGACGGAGGTGATCCCCGAGGAGCGCATCGCGTGGCGCACGACGGAGGGGGTGCACCACGCGGGCGTGGTCACGTTCCACCACCTGTCACCGACGGAGAGCCGGGTCACCCTCCAGATCGAGTACGACCCCCAGGGCTTCGTGGAACACCTGGGCGCCCTGACCAACCTGGACAAGACCCTGGCCAACTACGACTTGGGCGAGTTCCAGAGGATGGCGGAACTG
>NZ_JASKYR010001090.1:0-1770 GCF_041028215.1 Streptomyces flavofungini | reverse complement strand
GCCTACCGGCGACGCAACGTCGTCGAGCGCTGCTTCAACAAGCTCAAGCACAACAAAGCCCTGGCCACCCGCTACGACAAACGCGCCCGCCACTACCAGGCCCTGGTCACCCTGGCCTGCCTCAAACTCTGGCTGCCCTGACTTTGCGGACACGACCTAGGGCCTTTCGTTTGGATCGGGCCGCTTCCGGCGAGGGGCGGGCGTGGGGAAGGATCGCGCGCATGAACCCGAGCCAGCCCCTCCCGCTCCACGCGGTGGAAGCGATCGCCCGCGAGGCCCACGCCACCCAGACGGACAAAGCGGGCCGCCCCTACACGGAACACCTCAAGGCGGTGGCCGACGGAGTGCGGGAGAGGGGCGGCGACGAGGAACAGATCGCCGCCGCCTGGCTGCACGACGCCGTCGAGGACGACGCCCTGAGCGAGGAGTGGCTGCGCACCGCCCCCCTGACGGACCGCACGAAGGCCATCGTCCTGGCGCTGACCAAGCGCGCGGGGGAGGGGCAGGAGGCCTACGCGCGGCGGATCGCGCGTACCCCGGGTGCCCGCCTGGTGAAGGAGGCGGACCTGGCGCACAACGCGGACCCCGCCCGCCTCGCCGTCCTGGACACAACGACAAGGGCGCGCCTGACGGCGAAGTACGCCGCCATGCGCGCCCTGCTGGGACTGTAGGGCAGGCCCGCTACGTCGACCTGGCCCGCTCCCGGGCGAGCTGCGCGGCATCCCGCTTGAAGGCCCACTCCATCTTGGGCTCCATGGCGAAACGGAACATCCGCTGCACCGGGGGCGTGCACAGCAGCGTCACCACGGTCGCGGCGACCGCCGTGACGAAGAGCTCGCCGAACGGCTTGTGCAGCCACTCGTAGTCCTCGAACCAGCCCCAGAAGCGGGAGCCCTTGGCGAGGAAGCCGTGCAGCAGATAGCCGTACAGCGTGCCCGCGCCCAGGACCGTGAACCACATCTTGCGGCGCGGCACCCACGCGAAGAAGCACGCGGTGAGCACCACCGAGCAGCCGAAGAGCGCCAGCGTCATCATGACGCCGACCCACCACGGGAAACCCAGCTCCTGGGCGCTGTCGCGGCGGTAGAACCACACGGACGTCATGCGCGGTGCCGCCCAGTAGGCGAGCAGCAGCGCGGCGGCGAAGACCGGCACGGAGAGGATCCGCACCTCGCGGCGGCGCACGAGCTGGAAGTACTCGGGCTTCATGAAGAGGCCGAGCACGAAGAACGGCAGGAACTGGAGCACGCGCTGGAGGTCGAGGTCGTCACCGATGTCCGGTGAGATCACGGCGAGCACGGCGATGGCCAGCGCGAGCGGCACCGGCCAGCGCACGATCTTCCACAGCGGCACGGTGAGCCGCCACACGAACAGCGCGACCAGGAACCAGGTGAGGTACCAGGGGTCGAGCAGGCTGATCGGCTGGCCCGGGTCGTCGTCCGCCCAGCGCTTGAAGAACGTGTACGCGACCTCGAAGATCACATACGGCACGGCGACGCCGGTCACCAGGCGCTTGAGCCGGTCGGCCCGCATGTCGAAGCTGCGCGAGAAGTAGCCGGAGATCAGGATGAACGCCGGCATGTGGAAGGTGTAGACGGTCATGTACAGCGCCTCGGCCGTACGGCTGTGATCCGTCAGCGGTTCCCACGCGTGGGCCATCGCCACGAGGACGATCGCCAGGTACTTGGCGTTGTCGAAGAAGGCGTCGCGCTGCTTGGCGGGTCTCGCCGTGCTCTCGGCCGCGCGGTGGCCGCTGGAGGTGGGGGGAGC